>JAIPER010000084.1 GCA_021737115.1 Desulfohalobiaceae bacterium | reverse complement strand
TCATGAAGGAAGAATTTAGCCCACGGATCACACGGATTGACACGGATAATGAAAATACTTTTTTGCTGCTGGAATAAGACCCAGCAGCAAAAGGAGTCATCGCCTTATGGCGACACCTCCAAACGAATAGGCTTTTTGCCATGCCGATGGCATTTGCCTGCCAGCCTCTTATTGCTGGCAGGCAAAAAGAGAATCTATCCGTGTCAATCCGTGTGATCCGTGGGTAATCATCTGCCTTTCTTCATTCTCAAAGTATCAACGGAAGACTACCAGGTGACCGGTGGAAAAAATTATAGAGAGGTTTTCAGGTCTGGTCAAAGGGAGAATCACTGGTTTAAAATGGATTTTGCCAAATTCTTATTTAAGCCAGCAAGGGGCAAGCGGGGCGGTCAGTCCTGAAGCCTCGGGTTCAGGGCGTCTCTGAGGCCTTCGCCGAAGAGGTTGAAGGCCAGAACCACTGCCAGGATGGAAAACCCCGGGATCAGGGTCAGCCAGGGAGCGTCGAAGATGAACTGTTTGCCCTGGGAGAGAATGTTGCCCCAGGTGGCCTGGGGCGGAGGAACGCCGAACCCCAGGAAGCTGAGGCCTGCCTCGGTCAGGATGGCGGTTGCGATGCCGATGGTGGCCGAGACCAGGACCGGGGCCACGGCGTTGGGCAGCATGTGCCTGAAGATGATCCGGGAGCTGCTCACCCCCAGGACCCGGGCCGCAAGGACAAAGTCCTGCTCCCGGAGGGACAGAAATTCGGCCCGGATGAAACGGGCCGTTCCCATCCAGCTGGTCAGGCCGATGACGATCATGATGTTGTAGATGCTGGCCGGTAGCAGGGCAATGACGGTCAGGATCAGGAAAAAGCCGGGAAAGCAGAGCATGATGTCCACGAATCGCATTATCAGTGTATCCACGCTGATGCCGTATTGGCCGAGTCTGAAAAACGGCTTCAAGGCCTTGGCCGGGGTAGAGTCCCCGAGGGCGGTCCTGGAGAGAAACATCAGGAGCAGGCCGGCCAGGATCAGGCCCAGACCCGGGAGGAAAAGCCCGAAGAGGAGCAAGACCGCCCCCAGGGTGAACAGACAAAACCGGAGGATCGAGGTGAAGCTGAGAACCACGGGTCCGAAATAGCCGGCCAGGCCGCCAAGAATGATGCCCACCAGCACGGAGATCCCTACAGCCACAAAACCCACTGTCAGCGAGACCCAGGCCCCCTGGAGCATCCTGGAGAACACGTCCCGTCCCAGTTCATCGGTGCCCAGGAGGTAGAGGTTGAAGGGCGGGCCTTCATCCGGTCCCACCGAGTCCGGTACTGGGCTGCTAAAGGGGGGCAGGAGCTTGTTCTGAAGATTGACCCGGGAAGGATTGAAGAACGGGTTTTCCCCGGTGGTCAGAAAGACCCCGGACACGGCCACAACGAAAAAAAGAGCAAAGGCCAGCAGACCGGTCACCGCCAGCCTGTTTTTGGCAAAACGGTTTCTGAATTCCCGGAACGGGGAATAGACCGGCGGCTGTTTTTCAGTCTCTGACGCTGGGGGCATAGCCATGTTCAGTTCTCAGCCAGGTCTCCGGCCGGCGGACCGTCCGGTTTGATTTCATAGAGGAAGATCTGCATCTGGTACTCCTTGTAGGCGATGAACTCCTGATCCAGGCAGGACACGTTCCAGCTGTCCTGTTTCAGGCGGTCCCAGAAGGGCCTTGCGACCCGGCGCTCAGGCGTAGAGAGCCAGATGGTCCCCCCCGGGGCCAGGAGCTGCTGAAAAAGGGAGAAGAGGGGCTCGAAGAAACGAGCCTCATAGAGGATGTCCGCCCCCCAGATACAGGAAAAGCTGTTTTTTTTAAGCCCGGGATTCCTCCAGTCCATGAGCAGCCAGTTCGGAAAGAAGAGGTTGTTCAGGCCCGCACTGTAGCGGGCAAAGGACAGGGCCTGGAATTCGTAGTCCAGTCCCACAACCCGGCCGGAGTACTCCGAGGCCACGGAGGTGGTCAGACCCAGGCCGCAGCCCAGATCGAGGCACCACCTGTTCTGGTAGCGCCGGTTGTTCTTTCTGAGCCAGCGGGCCAGGAAGATGGAGGCCGGCCAGATCTCCACCCAATAGGGCAGACGTTCGTCGGCCGTAAAGGCGTCTTCGTCCAGCCGCTCCCAGAGTGTTTCCAGATCCGCGGGCCTTTCAAGACGATAGGTGCGCTCTCCAACTTCAATATGCTGTTCCATTTTTGGTTCTCAGTCCTTGAGCCCGGCCATGAGCGGACCGATTGAGGAGACTTTTTCCTGATCCGCGGCCGGAAAGGTGTCCATGATCCTGCCCCGGTAGATGACCGTGATCCAGTCCGCCAGGGACAGGGCTTCATTCAGGTCGCTGGTGATGAGCAGGATCCCGGCCTTGCCTCTTGCCTGGAGAAGATAGTTCCATATTTCTTCTGTGGCTGCAATATCCAGTCCCTGGGAGGGCTGTTCAGCCAGGATGAGTTTCGGCCTGCGGTAAAGTTCCCTGGCCAGGACCAGTTTTTGCAGGTTCCCGCCGGAGAGTTCCCCGGCCTTTGCTTTGAGGGATGTGAATCGGACATTGAAGGTCTTGAAGAGATCGGAAGCGGCCGCCCTGGCTTTTTTTTTGTCCAGCCAGGGTCCTCTGGAAAAATGCTCCCTGGTGGTCAACAGAAAGTTGTCCCCCAGATCCAGAGCGGGGCAGGTGGCCAGGCCCAGACGGTCTTCAGGGATGTAGCAGAAATCCTCCAGCCACTTTGAAGAACGGTAGAAATCCTTCCAGGGCTTGTCCAGGATGGTGATCAGCCCCTGCTTGGGAGGGGTCTGGCCGGAAATGATTTCCACCAGGGGTTTCTGTCCGTTACCGGCCACTCCAACCACAGCATTGATCTCCCCTGACTTGACCCGCAGGGAGATATCCTGAAGCGGTCCGTGCCAGACGTTTTGCAGCCGCAGGACGTCCCGGCCGGTAGATATCGGTTTCTTGTCCGGATGAAGAAAGATCTCCCGACCCACCATGCGCAGGGCCAGCTCTCTGGTGGAGGTCACCTGGCTGATTTCCATCTCGTCCACGATATGCCCTTGTCTCAATATGGCCACCTCGTCGGCCACGGACATGACTTCGTCGAGTTTATGACTGATAAAGACAATGGCCTTCCCGGAATCGCTCATGTGGCGCATGGCCTGGAAAAGCTGTTCAATCTCCGTGGGGGTCAAGACGGTTGTCGGTTCGTCCAGGATGAGGATCGAACTCTCCCTGAAGAGCAGCTTCAGGATTTCCACCCGTTGTTTCTCGCCCATGGACAGCGAAGAGACCCTGGCTCCGGGGTCGACTTCCAGTTTATAGCGCTCGGCCAGCCGGCCCACCTCCTGAAAGATCCGCTTGGGTTTGAGCCAGAAGCGGCCTTCCTGACCCAGGACGACGTTTTCAGCCACGGTCATGCCCTCCACGAGCATGAAATGCTGGTAGACCATGCCAATGCCCGCCTCGATGGCCTGTTTGGGGCTGTTGAAAACCGTGGTCCGCCCCCGGACCTGAACGTCTCCCCGATCCGGCTGGAAGCGTCCGGCCAGGATGCTCATCAGGGTGCTTTTCCCGGCCCCGTTTTCGCCGAGCAGGGCCTTGATCCTGCCGGCCCGGATGTCCAGGGAGATATCCGCATTGGCCTGGGTCTGGCCAAAGGACTTGCTGATTCCTTTCAGGCGGATCAGGGGCGGGCTGCTTTGTTCCGGAACCATTCTCTGTACAGTCCTCGTTGCATTATCGCTTTTATCAGGAGCAGATGGGCGGCTCTTCACTCCCGCAGGCTGATGAGGGGCCTGCTGAATTGATGCTCACAGTCCCAGGGAAAGAGAATCCAGGTGTCCTGGCTGACTTCGGTGATGAACATGTCCACCAGGGGACGTCCGGCGGGCTTGGCGTACACTGTGGCAAAAAAGGCCTGGGGCAGCATGTCCCGGACGATCCTGGCGGTGGCGCCGGTATCCACCAGGTCGTCCAACAGCAGCCAGCCCCTGCCTTCATGCTCCAGGGACTTGAGGATGACCGGATATGTCTGCTGCTGCCAGTCGTAACTGGAGAGGCAGACCGTTTCGATCAGGCGGATCTCCAGTTCCCTGGCAATGATGGCCGCCGGGACCAGTCCGCCTCTGGTAATGGCCACGATTCCCTCCCAGCTGCCTTTCTCCAGCAGTCTCCAGGCCAGAGCCCGGCCGTCCCGGTGCAGTTGTTCCCAGGAGACGGGAAAGCATTTTTGATAGCGTTTGGTATCGGACATAGCATTAACATCAATTTCGAGTGTTCAAGCTACTCTTCTGGTTCGACATTAACCCCGAGCCAGGCCGGGGCTTCACCGCCCCGTGACCGTTTCGAGGCCAGGGCAATGACGATGATGGTCAAAAGATACGGCAGCATGAGCAGCAATGAGGAAGGAATCGTTGTGCCCATGGCCTGAAGCCTGAGCTGGAAGGCCATGACCCCGCCGAAGAGATAGGCTCCGAGGACGGCCCGTCCGGGCTTCCAGAAGGCAAAGATGACCAGGGCCACGGCGATCCAGCCCCGGCCTGCGGTGATCCCGTTGGTCCAGATATGGGTGTAGGCCAGGGAGAGATAGCTGCCACCGAGTCCCACCAGAAATCCCCCGATCATGATTCCCAGAGCACGGTAGAATTGAACCGATATGCCGGCTACATCGACTGCTCTGGGGTTTTCGCCGCTTGCCCGCAGGGCGAGCCCCCATCTCGTATAATACAAAAAGAGCCAGATAGCGATGGGCAGGATATAGGAGATGTAGACCAGGGGATCCTGCCTGAACAGGATCGGTCCGAGCAGGGGGATGTCCTGCAATAGCGGAATGAATATCCGGCTGAACCCAGGGGCTTTTTGGCCGATAAGCGGGGTCCCCAGGAAAGAGGCCAGTCCGGTGCCCAGGATGGTCAAAGCCAGACCGGAAACCACCTGATGCCCCTGAAAAACCAGACAGACGGCGGCATGCAGAAGACTGAACAGGGACGCACACCCCCCTCCGGCCAGAAAGCCGAGCCAGGGATTGCCGGATGCCTGACTGACCCAGAAGCCGGACAGGGCACCGACAATCATGATCCCTTCCACCCCGAGGTTCAGGACCCCGCTTTTTTCCGTGAAAATCTCCCCGAGGGTGGCATAGAGGACCGGGGTTCCCGACTGGACCGTGGCCGCCAGCAGGGGGATTATAATGGTGCTGGACATGTCTTTGAAAACGCCTGTTCAAAAATTGGGTTCATCCAGTTTTTGTTCAGTGAATCAGTAAATCTGTGAATCGGTTACTCAGTAGGAGTAAGAATGCAGATCCTTTTCTCCGAATCCCCGATATACCGATGCACCGTCTTACTCATATGAAACTTGATTTTTCTTTCTCCGTCACCCCGGCGAAGGCCGGGGTCCAGCTTTTTTCAGTCTGGATTCCGGCCTTCGCCGGAATGGCGGAATTGAACCATGACACCGATTTTAGCCGGCTAGCGCCGGGCAAAGCGGTAGTTCCTGAAAAATTGACCGCTTAAGACCGTGAGCAGGATCAATCCTTCCATGATCTTCCCGAAGGCTGCCGGGATCTGGAGTTCGAGCTGCATGCCTTCCACTCCGACCAGCATCCCGGCCAGGAGAAAGGAAAACAGGGCGATGCCCAGAGGGTTCAGCCTGGCCAGCCAGGCCACGACAATGGCGGTGTAGCCATATCCGGCCATGACACTCGGCTGGAGACGGTTCAAGGTGGCCGAGGTCTCGACAAAACCGGCCCAGCCGGCCAGAGCCCCGCTGATGACCAGGACCAGGATAACCAGTTTTTTGTAAGGAATATGGGCATACCGGCCGGCCCTGGGATTCTCGCCGCTGGCCTTTAATTCGTAACCGAATCTGGTATAGGCCAGAACAAGGGCCATGGCCAGACCGATGGCCAGGCAGAGGAGCAGACCGTAGTGCAGGTTGGTCCGGCCTATCCTGGCGATGACGGCCCCGGATTCGAAGACCGGGGTCATGGGGAATCCGAAACTGGCCCTGTCTTTCCAGCTGCCGTAAACCAGAAACTCCAGGATGAGAATCCCGATGTAGTTGAGCATCAGGGTGGTGATGATTTCATTGGCCCGCATGTAGAGCTTTAAAAGGGCCGGAATCAATCCCCAGATCCCGCCGGCGATTGTGGCCGACAAAAGCATGAGCGGCAGGAGAAAAAACCAGGGCAGAAAGGAGAAATAAAGGGCGGCCCAAGTGGCGCCGACCGCGCCCAGGGCGAACTGTCCTTCGGCCCCGATATTCCAGATCTGGAGCTTGAAAGCTACGGCCACCCCCAGGGAGCAGAGGAACAGGGGTACGGCTTTGTTCAGGGTGTCCTCCAGAGCCCAGGTACTCCCGAATCCGCTTTGGAAAAAAACGGCCAACCCCTCCCAGGCCGGCTGCCCCTGCAACCGTAGCAAAAGAGCGCTCACTGCCAGTGACAGGACCACGGCCGTGACAAAGACAAGAGGGGCTGACCAGCCAAGGGGGGTCGGTCGTTTTCTGAGCTGCAACATCAGAGATCATTCCTGTACGAGGCCTGAGGCTGCTATTGTGTGGTCCCGACCACGTTTTCAACGAACCAGGTCATCCCCAGAAGTTCTTCATCGCTCATGGCTTCTCCTTTCTCGACCCTGAGTTCGCCATCCTGGTCGCGGATGGGGCCGGAGAAGACCTGCAGATCACCCGCGGCAATGGCTTCTTTTTTGGCCGTGACCAGTTCCGCAGTCTCGGTATCCACCATGGGTCCGAAGGGGGCGATGCCAACCACGTTTTCATCCAGACCGGCCCAGATATCGGTGCTTTTCCAGGTGTCGTTCTTTACTTGTTTTACTATATCTCTATATAAGTTTTGATATTTCCAGATGGCCGCCGTTAAGTGAGAGTCCGGGGCGAAAGAGGACATGTCGCTGTTGTAGCCTATGGAGTAGACTCCACTTTCCTGGGCCGCCTCCTGGGGGGCGGGTGAATCTGCATGCTGGGCAATGACATCCGCCCCCACGTCTATAAGGCTCTTGGCCGCCTCTTTCTCAGTGGCCGGGTCGTACCAGCTCTTGGTCCAGACCACCCGGACCTGGACCTCGGGATTGACCGAACGGGCCCCCAGGGTGAAGGCATTTATCCCCCGGATCACTTCCGGGATCGGATAGGCAGCGACATAGCCGAGCACATTGCTCGTGGTCATCTTCCCGGCTGCGATGCCGGTCAGGTACCTGGCCTGGTAGATGCGGCCGAAGTAGGTGCCCACGTTTTCTGCCCGTTTAAATCCGGAAAAATGCATAAAAATGATCTCAGGAAACTGCTTGGCCACCTTGATGACCGAATCCATGTAGCCGTAGCTGGTGGCAAAGATCAGGTCAAACCCCTTTCTGGCCATATTTCTCAAGACCCTTTCGGCATCAGGGCCTTCCTGTACTGCTTCTACGTAGGAAGTGTCTACCCCGACCATAGCTTCCACGGCTTGTCTTCCCTGATCATGCATATAAGAATAGCCGGCATCTCCGATGGGTGTGACATAGATAAAACCGACCTTGAGATCCTTGGCCGAGACCGGACCGGCCGCCAGGAGCAGGATCAGTGCCCCGAACAGCAGGCACAAGCTTTTGGTTCTCATTGCGTCTTCCTCCTTTTGAGTTCAACTGTGTTTTTTGGTTTGGAATCGCCAGAATATAGACCAAGGTCTCCTTGATGGCAAGCAACTGACCGAGTCGCTTCAGGATGCTTTCCCGCTGCGGTCAAAAGAGCGCTCTGGCCTCTTTGCCGCTTTACTTGAAAACCATGAAGAGCTAGTATAAGAAGTGCTTGTATGAAACCTTATCACTACAGCGAAACTTCAGGTACAATCATATATTGTATAGAGCCAGTCACGCCTCAAGCGCGTGCCTGGCGGCCCGTAATGCCGGGCTGGAGCCTGGCGATCCCAGCACAAGAAGGCTTGTGAGCATAAACTATCGCTGTATTGTTATGTGTTTTTTTTAAAAAAGAACTCTGGGTTGTGATCTGTTTCTGGCCGTGGGGAGTTCCCTCCTTGTTCAGCCCGCAGCCTCGCTGCCGGTCATGGCCCGGGAAAACGGCGCCAAGCTGGCGATCATCAACAAGGACAAGACCCCTCTGGACTCTCTGGCGGATGTTCTCGTCAACGAAAGCGCGGCCAAGGTCCTGGGGGAGCTGGTGAAGTGAGCGCAGAGTGGGGAGTTGGGAAGCGTGGAGCTCGGAGCTCGGAACGCGGAGCTCGGATTGGGGAGTGGGGAAGTGCGGAGCGCGGAGTGGGGAATGCGGAATGGACAACCATGCTCTTACATATCATTCTGAAATATTATGCATTCTAGTTCCCCTCCCTGGCCAGGGAGGGGACAGGGGAGGGTCGGTCAAAGCGGCCGGTATGTCACAGCAGCGGCGGAAATCTCTAAAGCGGGCTTCGTCCGCAACCCAAGGTTCCAGGTTCCAGGTTCACGGTTCACGGTTAAGAACAAGAAAAAGCCTGTGAGGCAAGACATCTTCTTGTTTTCATGACAGAGACTCACAAAATTTTTTTGAAGTTTCTGCCTCGATCAAAATGGCAATTTTGGACTTCAACCCAATAGAACAACAGCTTGGCTCCATATTTTTAAATATATTAAATAATTATATGTCAGATTTGCCAGAGGCAAATCTGACATCGGAGACCTTATGCAGACGAAAGGGGCCCTGGAAGGCATTACCGTCGTGGACTTGAGCCGGCTTTTGCCCGGACCGTACTGTTCCATGATCCTGGCTGATCACGGGGCCAGGGTCATTGCCGTGGAAGACAAGAGATTCGAGGCCGACGATCTCTTCATGCCCCAGTTGTACCGGAACAAGGAGCATATGAGCCTGAACCTCAAGTCTAAGCAGGGACTGGAGGTTTTCTTTAAACTGATGGAGACGGCTGATGTGGTTCTGGAGGGCTTTCGTCCCGGGGTCGTCACAAAACTGGGAGTGGATTCCCAGGAGGTGGTCAAGGTCAATCCGGGGATCATCTACTGCTCCATAACCGGATACGGCCAGACCGGGCCTTATCAGGACCGGGCCGGACACGACGTCAATTACCTGGCCCAGGCCGGGGTCCTGGATCTCATCGGCGAACCGGACCGGCCGCCGTCCATCCCCGGGGTCCAGATAGCCGACATCATGGGCGGAGGACAGAACGCGGCTCTGGGCATCCTCCTGGCCCTGTTCGATCGGCAGCGCACCGGTCAGGGGCAGTACATCGACATCTCCATGAGCGACGGCTCACTCAGCCTGCTGCCCCTGATGCAGTTCATCCAGGAAAAAAGTGGTCAGGAGCCGAGAAGGGGGCAGCACCTGCTTTCTCACAGATACGCCTGCTACAACACCTATGAGACCAGAGACGGGCGGAGCATGGCCTTGGGCGCGGTGGAGCACCGCTTCTGGAAAAACCTCTGTCTCCATCTGAATTGCCCTGAGTATATCCCGCAGCAGTACAGTGAAGAACGGCGTCTGGAAATCATTGATTTTTTCAGGCAAAGGTTCAGGGAAAAGACTCTGAAGCAGTGGGAAGAAGAGCTCAAAGGGGTCGATTGCTGCTGCGAACCGGTTCGGACCATGGCCGAGGCCTTGGCCCATCCCCTGTTCCGGGAACGGGACATGGTCGTCCCGATTGAGGGACAAAGCAAGGGCAGCCTGCAGGCCCTGGGCGTGCCGGTCAAACTCAGCCGGACTCCGGGGAGGCTGCGCAGCCCTGCCGTCTGCTTCGGCCAGAACACCGGGGCAGTCCTGCAGGAACTGGGGTACAGCCAAATGGAAATTGAACGAATGTCACAAGACGGGGTCTGGTGACCGACATCGAGAGAGGATTCATGGCTTTCATCAAGGTTAACCACGATGATCTGTTTTACACCTGTTCCAGGACCCAGAGTCAAAGAAACCTCCTCCTGATCCACGGCTCGGGGGCGGATCACAGCTCCTGGCCCGGTGCCCTGCTGCAAACGGCCGAAGCAGGCGTTTACGCTTTTGATCTGCCGGGCCACGGCCGATCCAAGGGGAGAGGCCGGGACCGGGTGGAGGACTACGCCGATGTCGTGCAGGGCCTTGTACTCCGGCTCGGGCTCGAAAACGTCTGGCTGGCCGGACACTCCCTGGGCGGGGCGGTTGTCCAGACCCTGGGGTTGAGAGCGCCGGAGTGGCTGTCCGGATTGATCCTGGTGGGGACAGGCTGCCGCTTGAGGGTTGCCCCGGCTATTCTGGAGGGATTGGCGAAGGATTTTGAAAAGACCGTGGACCTGGTCTGCGACTGGGCCTATGGGCCGGAGGCCGCGCCTGAACTGATCCGGGCCGGCAAGAAGGTCTTCTTGCAGGGGGATCCGCGGGTCATGCACGGTGATTTCATGGCCTGCAACCGCTTCGACCTCTGCGGTCGCATCTCTGAAATAGCACTGCCCACACTCATCGTTTCCGGCAGCGAAGACAGGCTGACCCCGGTCAAATACGGCCACTTCCTCCGGGACAGGATCCCCGGTTCCAGGCTGGTCGAGATCCAGGGGGCCGGGCACATGATGGCCCTGGAAAGGCCCGGGGAGTTCACAAGTGCTGTTCTGGAGTTCTTAGTGCCTTACGCGTAATTCTGTGCCATGAAAAACAAGAAATTCTGTTAACCTAAACCATCACGATCTTGAAGCAAATCACAAATTATCAAATAACAAATAAATTCCAATACTCAAATTCCGGTGACCATCCGCTATTACTTTGCTTATAATTGGGGGCTACGAATCAAGCACATGAAAAAAGAATTGTGCCCACGGATCACACGGATTAACACGGATAATGGAAAAACTTTTTTGCTGCTGTAATAAGACTCAGCAGCAAAAGG
>JAIPER010000083.1 GCA_021737115.1 Desulfohalobiaceae bacterium | reverse complement strand
GGCACTATTTTCCGAAAAAGCCTGCTCTCCGGTTCTGCCAGCACCATCCTGGCCTGTCCCTCGGCCAGAGACCGGCCGGCGCCGTCCTCAATCCGACCGGCCATGACCGCTTCCCGTTTTCCGGGTCTGTCCACCGGCCAGCCCGTGGCCGTGAGCTCATTCTGGACATACACCGGCCGCAGAAAATCCACCTGGATGGTTTTCGTCAGTGGGAACCTCTCCAGGAAGTGAATCGCGGCCCAGGCCATGATCTCATCCAGGATGGTCGAGACGATCCCGCCGTGCAGCAGGTTGTGCCAGCCCCGAAAATGCAGAGCCGGGGTTAGGGAGGAGTAAAGCTTGATCCCGTCGCTTTGAAACTGCATTTGCAGGCCGGAAAGGTTCTCCCGGCCGCAGGCAAAGCAGCCGCTTTCAGGCTTGGGAATGGGGATGCGCTTCTTGTCCTGAGACATAGGTTTTCCTTTTTCAGAAGTATCTTGCGAAGGTGTTAAGACTTTCCATGAACCAGGCCTCTTTGTCAAATAAATCAGCGGTTGACTTTTCTGGTTCACAGTTTGTATACTAACAACTGGGATAATTGATCCTTTTATTAAAAATATCCAGCTTCGGTTACCGGACCTTAGGTCCGGAAATCGAAAATGGATAAAGGAGACACTATGCAATACGATACCGCCTTTGAGATGGCCAGTTCCAATATCCGGTTCGGACAAGGCACCACCAGGGAGATCGGAATGGATTTATCCGAGCTGGGGGTCAAAAGAGTCATGGTCCTGACAGACCCGCATATGAGTGAACTGGCTCCGGTCCAAAACGTCCTGGAGTCACTGGCAGCAGAAAAGATCGAGGTCGAGCTCTTTTCCAGGGTTCGGGTCGAACCGACCGACACCTCTCTGCAGGATGCGGCCGCCTTTGCCTCTGCAGGGGAATTCGACGGCTTCGTGGCCGTGGGCGGCGGCTCGGTCATGGATACGGCCAAGGCCGCCAATCTCTATTCCAGCTGTCCCCCGACCGATTTTCTGGACTATGTAAATGCCCCAATCGGGAAAGGACTGCCCGTACCGGGTGCTCTCAAGCCCCTTTTTGCCGTTCCGACCACAGCCGGAACCGGGAGCGAGACCACCGGAGTGGTCATTTTCGACCTGGAAGAGATGCACGCCAAGACAGGCATCGCCCATCGGCGTCTGAAGCCGACCCTGGGGATCGTCGATCCGGAGAACACCCGGACCATGCCGCCGATCATCGCTGCCTCCACCGGGCTGGACGTCCTGACCCACGCAGTGGAATCCTTCACCGCGCTGCCCTTTGACCAGCGACCCAAACCGGAAAAGCCGATCCTGAGGCCAGCTTATCAAGGCTCCAATCCGGTCAGCGATCTCTGGGCCCTGCAGGCCATGCGGATCATGGATGAGAATTTTATCCGGGCCGTGGAAAACCCTGACGACGAAAAGGCCCGGGGCATGATGCTCCTGGCTGCTTCCTTCGCCGGCATTGGCTTCGGAAACGCCGGGGTCACCCTGCCTCACGGCATGTCCTACCCGGTTTCCGGCAATGTCAAATCCTACCATCCGGACGGGTATCCCGGGGAACACCCCTTGATTCCGCACGGAATGGCCGTGGTCTTGAACGCCCCGGCCGCCTTTCGTTTCACCGCCCCGGCCTGTCCGGAAAAACACCTCCAGGCTGCTGAAGCCCTGGGAGCGGATGTTTCCGGGGCCGGCCCCGAAGACGCCGGCGAGGTCCTGGCCGAACGGATCCAATACTTCATGCAGCGCTTGAATATCCCCAACGGCCTGTCCGCGGTAGGCTACTCTGAAGCGGACGTCCCGGCTCTGGTCGAAGGGACCCTGCCCCAGCACCGGGTCATCAAGCTGGCCCCCCGGGAGGTAGGCAGAGAGGAGCTTACAGAAATATTCAAGGACGCCTTGAAGTACTGGTAAAAAGGAGAAACTGTGGTCGGTGGTCAGTGATCAGAGTTCAGTAGTCAGTGATCAGAGGTCAGGGGGCGGAAATGCTGGCATGCTGGCATGCTGGCATGCTGGAATTGGCAGAGGGCATGTTTCGGATGTCAGCCCTGCCTCTGGCCGCAGACGCCCAGTTTGATCAAAAAAGAAACTTTGAGTCACCCACCTCCGTCATTCCGGCGAAGGCCGGAATCCAGGAGAAAGGGTACAGGAAGTGGATAACAAGCCCGCCGTATACATTTTGGCGAGTAAGAGAAATGCGCCCTGCTTGTAAGGACTTATATCGTAACATCTCCTGACTGGATTCCGGCCTCCGCCGGAATGACGGACAAGAGAATGAGGCAACTGAAGAACTGAAAGTACGCAAAAACTGGATAAAGCAAAAAAATGACGATGGGGTTTTACACAGCTATTCTTTCTCTGTCATTCTGAGCGAGTCCGCCTGCCCTTCAATCTCTGAAGCGAAGCGCATTGAACCGGGGCTAGCGAAGATTCCTTTTTCTTCAGCAGGCTTGCTTTAAGAAAACCCATGAAGTTTCTCAAGAACCTTCAGGAACGGGTCATGAAGACTTGGTGTTAGCCTAGCTTGGAGCCGTTTACCACCTCTCGTTCGGGAACCGCCAGGACCACGCTGCCATCCTGGCGGTAAAAACCGGTGATCAGGCATTCCGAGCGCATCGGGCCGATCTGCTTGGGCGGGAAGTTGACCACGGCGATCACCTGCCGGCCGAGCAGCTCTTCTTCAGCGTAGAGGTCCTTTATCCGGGCGCTGGACTTTCTGGTCCCGATATCTGGCCCGAAATCCACAATGACCTTGTAGGCCGGCTTTCTGGCTTCCGGAAAATCCAGGACCTCGATGATGGTCCCGGCCCGGAGTTCAACCGCTTCAAAATCCTGCCAGGCAATCTCTTTCATTTCCATGTCCTTGTTTCCTTTTTTTATCCGATTTCCGTGAAATCGTCTTCTATACCAAAAATACAGCCTGTCATCCTGGCCCACCCGAAAAAAGCCGCTTGAACAGAAAGCAGGTTTCAGATTATAATCCGTTATTACAGCAACCAACGGGGAGGGTCTATGTCCGGCTATGAAAAAACCGTCCTGCTCACAGGAGCGACAGGCTTTATCGGCGGCAGGCTGCTGTTAAGGCTGAACGACCAGGGGATCAGGGTCAGATGTCTGGTCCGATCCGCAAAAAAATTTCAGGCCATGTTTCCCGACCTAAACGGGATCGAGATGGTCGAAGGCGACCCAGCCAAAGGTACCGGTCTGAGCGAAGCCATGCAGGATATAGAAGTTGCCTACTACCTGATCCATTCCATGGGCTCTGCCAGACAGAAGGGGACGGATTTCATCGAACAGGACAGAAAAGCCGCGGAGAACTTCCGGATTGCCGGGGAAAAGGCCGGTGTCGATCGGGTGATCTACCTAAGCGGGCTGGGAGAACATCAACAAGAGCTTTCAGAACATCTTTCCAGCAGGCAGGAAGTGGGCAAGATCCTAGCCTCCGGGCAAATCAAGGCGACTGAACTCAGGGCCGGGGTCATCATCGGTTCCGGGGGGGCCGGCTTCGAGATCATCCGCTACCTGGTGGAACGACTTCCAGTCATGATCGCCCCCATGTGGGTCAACACCCGCTGTCAGCCCATTGCCGTGGACAATGTCATGGACTACCTTCTGGGCTGCCTGACGACCCCTGAAACCGCCGGTCGGATCCTGGAGATCTGCGGCCCGGAAGTGCTCAGCTACCGGAAGCTAATCCTCTGCTATGCCAATGTCCGGCGGCTGAAGCGAGCGATTCTTTCCGTGCCTGTTCTGACCCCCAAACTCTCCGCCTACTGGGTCCAACTGATCACCCCGGTACCCAACGGGATCGTCCGACCGCTCATAGAGGGTCTGAAGAGCGAAGTGGTCTGCCGGGACAACCGCATCCGGGACATGATTCAGGTTGACCTGATCCCCATGAAGGAGGCCATCTGCATCGCCTTGACCGAGGTGGAGAAAGGACCGGGCGGGGTCCCGTCAAGACAGTCCTGTTTTCTGCATTCCCTGATTTGATATCAAATCCGAGTCAGACTTCGTACACCTGTACCAATTATGAGAGTTAACTGCTTGAAATCATTGATTTAACTTCAAAATTGGACGTTTCACAGGTTTCAGGTGTCGGGTGTCGGGGAAAGAAAAGGCTTGAATTTCAATGTCTTAAAATTGACACCTCATATGAAACTTCGCGTAAGTGTTTGATTTTTTGAAATTGAAAATCCTCAAATGACAAATTCCAAACACAGAATAAGCAACAAGCATGTTCGGCTCGCTCTGTTCTTGTTTTTTGCCTTTTTTGGATTTGGGTATTGGAATTTATTTGTTATTTGGGATTTGATATTTGTGATTTGTTTCAAGATCGTGATGGTTTAGGTTAACAGAATTTCTTGTTTTTCATGGCACAGAATTACGCGTAAGGCACTAACCCATGGTGTTCTTTTAAACAAGGCCTGCTGGACTCTTGCCTGGCACGACTATTTTGCACGAACGTAGAGCACTTTCTGATTTGACCCCGGTGCCTTAAGTTCTTTGGTCTCGAAGAGATCGGTCCGTGCCTTGACCAGATCGGAGAGCTTCTTGTACCCGTACAGCCTGGAGTCAAAATCCGGCTGCAGCTTATTGAGATAGCTTCCGAAAGTGGAAAGGTTTGCCCATCCGGCGTCGTCACTCGATTGCTCAAGCGCCGTCAGGACGAACTGCTTGGGGAACTCATGCTCCTGTTCTGTTGCCTCGGCCGATGCCTGGGGTGGAACCGGCTTTTGCCCCTTCCCGGCCTTTGCGGGAGGGCCGGCCGGTTCAGCCGCGGCGCTGGGGCGAAGGACCTCGGTGAAAACGAACTTGTGGCAGGCATTTCGAAAGGCCTCCGGGGTCTTCTTTTCACCGAACCCGAGAACGGTCAGCCCCTCCTCGCGCAAGCGCATGGCCAGTCCCGTGAAATCGCTGTCGCTTGTGACCAGGCAAAAACCGTCGAATTTTCGTGAGTAGAGCAAATCCATGGCATCGATAATCAAGGTGCTGTCTGTGGCATTCTTTCCCTTGGTGTAGGCAAACTGCTGTACCGGCTTGATGGCGTATTGCTGCAGCACTTTCTTCCAGGAGGAACTCGTTCTGGCGGTAAAATCGCCATAGATTCGCCTGACTGTCGCTTCACCGAATCTTGCGATCTCCGCAAGAAGACCCTTGATGACGGCCGCTTGAGCGTTGTCGGCGTCAATTAAAACCGCCAGGCGCAGGGTATGTTCGTCGGACTCAATTTTTGCGGCGGGTCGTGAGGATGCCAAAATGCCTCCGGTTTTCCAATGTATTCTCTTATATCTTGTTGCTTCGCCTGGAGCCCGGTGTCAGCCCTGCCTCTGGCTGCATGCGCCCAGTTTGATCAAAAAAGTAACTTTTGGTCATGCATAGCAGGTTTCATTTTTGAATGTCAAACAATCAAGTTCAGAAGATACTTTGAAAAATTGTGACAGGGAAGAAAGCACACTTACAGGAAGATACTGCCCTGAACGGCATTCAGGCCCTGGAAGGTTTGTTGGAGAATCCAGCCTTGATTGCGGCTGGATTCTCCGTTTTCACCACTCCAATTCCTGCTTCCGCTGAGCCCAGAGATCAGAATCGATGATCTGCAGGTGATGCCGGTCCAGAACAGCCACGATCTCCCCGTAGTCTTCCGGGGATGACACCGGTGGAAATTCGGTTTCTCTAAGCGATAGATCCTCGGCATACAAAAAGTCTGCAAACACTTTTGGATCTGCCGCCAGAACCACCTGATGCGGGACGATGATGTAGTCGAGATCCTTGTCCTTGTCGTAGACAAAGTAGGTCTTCATAACAAACTCCAGAAAAACCCTGCCCGATCTGATACTTTCCTGCCTGCCGGCCGGTTCATGCTTTTTTCTACCGATAGCGGTACGGGTGAAAGGGATCATTGAAGTGACGGTATCCGGGCCAGTTCCAGTGATCATACGGTCCGTAGGGTCCATACGGATAACGTTGGTAGTACCTGTCTTCGTAGGGATCGTTCCAGACATGGATTTCCCTGACCTGCAGAACAGGATATGATCCGTCGCTTTCTCCGTCGAGCGACAGGGTGAAATCGGCGATCTCCCCCCCAATGGTCAGTGGAAGGTCTTTTGAATAGACTTCCGGATCAAGGTAGCGGTCGGCCAGGGCTATGAACCTGCCCTTGGAAGTTTCCCGTGATTTCGGCTCCTCATAAAACCCCAACGGGGCCTGAAGCACGGTCAGCCTGCTTTGATCCTGTCCGGCCCTGTTTTCAAGGATATACCCCCCCCAGATGACAATTTCCCCGGCATATCGCAGCGGATCTGCCGAGACCTGCTCAAAGATCGGGGCTTGTTCTGCCTTTTGTTGAAGATTTCTTGATATCGGACTGCATCCTGAGGCAATGACCAGCAGGGACAGCAAGCTCGTTACTAGCAAAATCCTTTTCATTTTTTTACTCCACATGATCTTGAGGTTTTCGAAACAGGCCTTCTGTCCGATTAGAAATCGGGACAAAACCCTGTTTCGCAACGATGGCCCGGCCTCTGCAGGAACAGAACATACCGGCCAAAATTGAGCTATTATAAATTTTCTTAAAGATATTGAACAGTATAAAACGAGTGCAGCTGAAAAAAAATGGTGAGAAAACGGGTATTTTCGATCCCTATCCGGTGTGAGCCTCCGGGCGTTTTTCGCTCAACCCGGATACGGATGGCCTTCAAAGGCCCGGGGCATGGTCAAAGTGAGGATTTCGGTCAGAAATATGCCAATGGCCAGGGTGACCAATGAAGCGCGGATAGTAAAAATGACTGATTGTAAATTCGACAGGCAATGTTTAAAATGAAGGTATACCAGCTGCTTTATACGAAAAAAAAAAAACGAGTTGAAGAACAGACCAGCGGCGACTCCAATCTCAAACGAGGAGGTTGCTGAACATATGATACTCAAAAATTCCTGTGGCCTTTCACCCACAACATCCGGTTCTCAAGGAAGAGGCACGGCCCTTCTCCTGGAAGGCGGAGGGATGCGGGCCGGTTACGTGGCAGGCGGCCTCATGGCCCTCATGGATGCCGGAATCAACGCCTTCGACTACGGCCTGGCCGTCTCGGCCAGTGTCCCGAGTCTGGCCTATTTCAAGGCAGGACAACGCAGGGACATGGAGCGAGTCTGGAGGCATGAGCTGAACACGGCCTATCTCGTTCAGTACAAGAACTACCCGGCCGCTTCCCTGGCTTTATCCGAAGACAGGCCGATCCTGAATATCGACTATCTAGTGGACGAGGTCTTTCGCAAAAAATACCCCCTCTCCCGGCACCGGCTTCAGAATAACCCTATGCAGGCCTTCTTTGCCGCCACCGATCTCAAGCAGCGGAAGTTGACCTTTTTTTCAGCAGACCACACTGATATCTACTCCGTGTTCAAAGCGGCCATGGCCGTCCCTGG
This sequence comes from Desulfohalobiaceae bacterium, assembly GCA_021737115.1. Classification (GTDB taxonomy): domain Bacteria; phylum Desulfobacterota; class Desulfovibrionia; order Desulfovibrionales; family Desulfothermaceae; genus JAABTT01. The sequence continues at coordinate 3,418 of JAIPER010000083.1, read as the reverse complement.
TTGCTATCTGAGTACCGTGTGCGTCGATCAACAGGAATGCGTAGACGGTGGTCTGATCAACTTCCTCCCCCTCGATCAACTGGTCCGGCTTCCAGTGGACAGAATCCTGGTCTTTTTGACCAGGCCCCTGGGAGCAGAGCATTTTTTACCTGGCTTACTGGAAAAGGGGCTGTTTTACCGCTTCTTTGCCAAGAATGACTGGATGTTCGAGCAGCTCCAGGAAACCGAGCAGAACTATGCACAGACCGTCAGGATGCTCCAGGCACAGTGCGAGCAGCAGCCCGACCGGGTGAAGATCATTGCCCCGGAAAATCGCCTGCCGGTCAGATTTATAAGCCGAAACAAGAAGAGGATCAATCGGACCATTGACATCGGCTATGAGCAGGTCAGGGAACAAGAAGACGAAATACGGGAATTTCTTCAGGGTCAGATTTGCCTCTGGCAAATCTGACATAAATTTGTCTCTGAACATCCAAACGTGAAGCCAGGGTCAACCCGAACCCGTATACATAGCCTCGATCAGATCGGCAAAAGCCTCGTGTACATGCTTGCGCTTGACCTTCATGGTCGGGGTGACCTCACCGTCTTCTTCATAGAGTTTCTTGGGCAGGATCCTGAATTTCCTGATGTTCTCCACCCGGGCCAGGCCGGCATTGACCCTGTCCACCTCCTGTTGCACGAGACCGACGATCTCTTTGCTCCTGGTCAGATCTTTGTAGGTGGCGAACTGAACTTTGTTGTCCTGGGCGTATTTGACCACATTGTCCTCATCGATCAGGATCAGGGCGCTCAAAAACTTGCGTTTGTCCCCGATGAGCACGGCATCGTTGATATAGATACTCGACTTGAGCTTGTTCTCGATGTACTGGGGGGTGATGTTCTTGCCGCCGGCGGTGACGATGATGTCCTTTTTCCGGTCTGTGATCCGCAGATACCCGTCAGCATCGATCTCCCCCACATCCCCTGAACAGAGCCAGCCTTCCCGGAGGGTTTCATCCGTAGCCTCCGGATTCTTGAAGTATCCCTTGAACACAGCCGGGGATTTGACCAGAATCTCGCCGTCTTCTGAGATCTTGACCTCAGATCCTGTCAGGGGCAGCCCGACCGAACCCAATTTGGGGCGTTGTCTGGGGCTGATACTGGTCACCCCGGTGCCTTCGGTCTGGCCGTACCCTTCCACCAGGTTGACCCCTATGGACTGGAAAAACATAAGCACATCCGGAGCAATGGGCGCAGCCCCTGAATAGGCCACCCGGATGCGGTCAAAGCCCAGCCTTTGCTTGAGCTTCCGAAAGACGGCGAAATAGGCCAGGGCGTAGGAAAACTTCAGCCAGGGCGGGACAGGAGTGAAGTTCATGGTCAACTCCGCCTTCTTGTTTCCGATGGCGGAGGCCATTCCAAAGACCAGCCTTTTGAAGTAAGTGGCCTCGGACATTTTGATGAGGACCATGGAATAGTACTTCTCCCAGATCCGGGGAACGGCATGCCCCACCGTGGGGGAGATTTCGATCATGTTTTCGCTGACCGTATTCGGGCTTTCGATGAAATTGACCGTATACCCGACGCTGATATGCCCCAGCATGGTGAACAGCTGTTCAAAAATATGACACAGGGGCAGAAAGGACATGACCTCGTCCGTCTCATACATGGGGTTGTCCGAGGTGATGGCCCGACCCATCCAGAGCAGATTGGCATGGGTCAGCATGGCTCCCTTGGGCGGACCAGTGGTCCCTGAGGTGTAAATCAAAACGGCAACGTCTTCCGGATCGACTTCCGCCAGATCAGCCAGCAAATCCGGCTGCTCACCTGCCGCCCGGCTTCCCAGCTCTAAAAACTCGGCAAAAGTCAAGACCTGAGGGTCCTTGAAATGACGCAGGCCTTTGGTATCCCAGACCACGACCTTTTGCAGCTCGGGAACGCGGTCTCTGAACATAAGCCATTTGTCGAGCTGCTCCTCGTTTTCTACAAACAAGTACCTGGATTCGGAATGCCCGACCACATACTCAACCTGGGGCCAGGCATTGGTGGCGTAGATACCGGTGGCCACCCCCCCGATGCACTGCGCCCCCATGCTCAGGAAGACCCATTGCGGACAATTGTCCCCGATAATGGAGACGGCATCGCCTTTTGCAAACCCGAGTGAAACAAGGGCCGCACCGACTCGCTGCACCTGCTCGGCGTATTCGTTCCAGGAAATATCCCGCCAGAGGCCGAACTCCTTGGTACGCATGGCCGTTCGGCTGCCGAAGCGGGAAACAGCCTGCTGAAACATCTGTGGGACTGTCTGCTGCATCCGCATCCACCCTACCGCCAGACCTTTTTCCGTTTCCAGCGCTGGTAGCCCTTGGCTGAGGCCTGGGAACTGACCCCCATGTAAAACTCCCGCACGTTTGCATCCTCCTTCAATTCCCTGGAGTCTCCCTTAAGGACGAAGCGGCCGTTCTCCAGGATGAAGGCCTGATCGGAAATATCCAGGGCCAGCCTGGCATTTTGCTCGACCAGAAGGATACTCATCCCGTTTTGATTGATGGTCTGGATGATCTGAAAAATCTCCCTGACCAGGATCGGGGACAACCCCAGAGAGGGTTCGTCCAACAGCAGCAGACTCGGCCGGCTCATCAGGGCCCTGCCTATGGCCAGCATCTGCTGCTCCCCCCCGGACAGGGTACCGCCCCACTGTGCGGTCCGCTCTCTGAGTACCGGAAAATAGGAGTAGACCATCTCCCGGTCCTCCTCCAGTCCCTTTTTGTCCTTCCGGGAATAGCCCCCCATGAGCAGATTCTCCCTGACCGTCAGCTCCTCGAACACCTCCCGTCCTTCCGGGACATAAGAAATGCCCAGCCGAACGATTTCCTCGGTGTCCAGGCCGTGAATCGGCTTTCCCTGAAAGGCGATGCCGCCCTTGTCCGGCTGATCCTCGATGAGCCCCATAACGGTCTTGAGGATGGTCGACTTGCCGGCTCCGTTGTTGCCTAAAATGGCGGTGATCGATCCCTGCTCCATGGTCAGGGACACCCCGCGCAAGGCATAGATCAGGTCATAGTAAGTCTCGATGTTTTGTATTTCCAGCAGGGCGGACATGGATAATTATTAATTGTTAATTGTTAATGAATAATGGTTAATGGTTAGAGATTAATGCTCAATCTCCAGAGCTCTGAACGCTATAGGCTCAGAGCTCTTTCCAGTTAGCTGAAATTTGAATGAATTTTCAGGTGTCAGCGCTGCCTCTGGCAGGCCTGATATATAACTATCAAATATTTATTACAATATACATGCTTGCTGTTACAATAAAGCTCAAGTCCACAGCTGCCAGTCTGATCGAGGAAGAAACTTCAATTTGAGACACTGGCACTCTCTTTACGAACCGGGCAACAGGGTTCTCTTGCGCGACCTCGCTGGGAGGTTCTCAGGTTTTCTT
>JAIPER010000082.1 GCA_021737115.1 Desulfohalobiaceae bacterium | reverse complement strand
GTCGTTGTCAAGATCCTGGAGGGAGGCATTGTTGCAAAGGACACCCGTTTCAACGATCCTTCGCAGAAACCGGTTCTCGGAGCCGCCTTCACCCCTGACTGCTCTCTTGTCTTCATCGATCTCGAAGTCGCCCGCCGGAGAAACGACCCGCCGCAGGGTCATCTGGTTTTCGGTCAGGGTGCCTGTCTTGTCGGTGAAGATGATCCTGGTGGCCCCCAGGGTCTCCACAGCCGGGAGCTTGTTGATCAAGGCGCTGCGTTTGGCCATGAGATGCATGCCCCTGGCCAGGGCCAGAGTGGCCACTATGGGCAGTCCCTCGGGAATCGCCGCCACGCCGAGGGCGATGGCCGTCTCGATCATCTTGGCCGCATCCTGGCCGGCCAGCAGACCGATTACGGCGATGATCGCGGCAATGCTCAGCGTGATCCAGGCCAGTCTCCGTCCCAGCTGGTCCAGACGCTTCTGCAGCGGTGTGGTCTCTTCCTCGGCCTCTTCGGCCAGTTCGGAAATCCGACCCAGTTGGGTCTGCATCCCGGTCCCCACGACCAGACCTTCGCCGGAACCCTCGGTCAGCGTGGTCCCCCGGAAGAGCATGCAGGTCCGGTCAGCCAGACCGGTATCGGAATCGACCGCATCGACTGTTTTGTGCACTGACTCTGATTCACCGGTCAGGGCCGCTTCGTTGACCCGCAGGTTGTTTGATTCGATCAAACGTATATCCGCCGGAACCAGATCGCCTCCTTCAAAGATGACAATGTCCCCAGGGACCAGGTTTTCGGCATCAAGGTCCTGCTCCCGACCATCCCGGCGGGTTCTTATCCTGTCCCCTCCCATGGCTCTGAGGGCTTCCATGGAACGCCTCGCCTTGAGTTCGGTAAAAAAGCCGATGCCGGCATTGACCAGCAGCACAGCCACGATGGCGATTCCTTCGGCCCAATGCTGAAAACTTAAGGCGATCCCGGCCGCAACCACCAGAACTATGATGACCACGCTCTTGAACTGATCGAAGAGAATTCGCCAGGCGCTCCTGGTCCTGGTTTCTCGAAGCTTGTTTTGTCCATATTGTCCAAGGCGGCGGCTTGCTTCTTCATGGCTCAGCCCTTTTCCCGGACTGACCCCGAACTCCTTTGCAACCTGATCGACAGTTTGGGCATGCGCCTGAAAATCGCTGTCATGAGAAGATACCATCTCAGCTCCTTTCCTTGAGTGCCTTATCCATGATTCTCTGCCATGAAAAACAAGAACCCGACAAGGTTAACAGAATTTCGGATCAGCCGTGAAGTTTCAATATATTATACGTGTATCCGGTCTTCAAGCCAAGTGTTTCCTCTGACTGGTTTCTCCCCGATAATTCACCTTTTCCTGCTCTTGATCCTCTCTCATTTTTCCAGCATACTTTACGTACGGTCGTCATACATTCAGACTTCGTACACCTGTACCAGCTACGAGAAGTTAACTGCTTGAAATGATTGATTTGACTTCAAAATTGGACATTTCACAGGTACAGATAAGTCACAATAAAGTGCCCAAAAATTCTTACAAACTTCATCTCACTGGAAAGAGCTCTGAATTTACCCGGGAGTAAGAATATGATCGAGCCGCACGGAGCTTTAAAACAGGGTGACGGCCTGCTCATCGTGGATGTCCAGAACGATTTCTGTCCCGGCGGGGCTCTGGCTATCGATGGGGGCGATCTGATCATTCCAATGCTCAACGAATGGATTCACGCGGCCGTGGAGAAGGGAGTTCCGGTCTACGCCTCCCGCGACTGGCATCCAAAAGGTCATGTAAGCTTTCAGAGCCAGGGGGGGCCTTACCCGGCCCATTGCATCCAGGACACCACCGGGGCTGTATTTCATCCATCCCTCAACTTGAATGAAGCAGTGATCAAGGTCACCAAGGGGACTCGTTTCGACCAGGACCAGAACTCTGCTTTCGATCAGACAGGATTCAATCAACGGCTTCTGCGGGACAAAGTCGACAGAATCTGGGTCGGAGGTCTGGCCCAGGATATCTGCGTCCTGCAAACAGTCCTCGAAGCCAGGACCTTCCGTCTGAAGGTCCAGGTCCTGCAGGAGGCCACCCGGCCGGTCAGCCCTGAAGGAGGCGGCCGGGCCCTGGAAAAGATGCGTCTGGCCGGGGCGGAGCTGGTCGCGTAAGAAGCCCGGTTATTCGGTGATTCAGTGTATCAGTGTGTCAGCCCTGCCTCTGGCAGTGCTCGTATGAAACTTCATCAAAGAATGCTCAAGACTGGAATTTCTTCATTGATCAAACTGGCAGTTGTAAATTCTATAACTACAGGAAACTCTTTTTGTTGCGTATTTTAATAAAAAATAAATAGTTATATGTCAGCACTGCCAGAGGCAGTGCTGACAAAGGGGTGAGAAATTGGAATACCAGAAGATGGAATTGTTGACGGACCTCTATGAACTGACCATGGCGGCCGTCTATTTTCAGGAGGGCATGTACGAACCGGCCACCTTCAGTCTCTTTATCCGGGACTATCCACCCAACCGCGGCTACTTCATAAACGCCGGACTGGATGAGGTCCTGTCCTACCTGGAATCCTTCCAGTTCTCTCAGGACGACCTGGATTACCTGGACTCCATCGGGCTCTTTTCCGCTGATTTTCTGCACTACCTGCATTCCCTGCGCTTCACCGGCCAGGTCCGGGCCATACCCGAAGGCCGCTTGTTCTTCAAGGACGAACCCATCCTTGAGGTCACGGCCCCGATCATCGAGGCTCAAATCATCGAAAGTTTCGTGATCAACACCATCAACCTCCAGGTTCTCCTGGCAACCAAGGCCAGCCGCAGCGTCCATGCCGCCAAAGGCCGGGGGCTGATCGACTTCTCCCTGCGAAGGACCCAGGGTCCTGATGCCGCTCTGAGAATAGCCAGATGCGGATATCTGGCTGGAATGAACGGAACCAGCAACGTCCTGGCCGGCAAAAGATACGGCATTCCTTTATCCGGGACCATGGCCCATTCCTTTGTGACCAGTTTTCCAGACGAACTGGATTCCTTCCGGGCCTTTGTCCGGGTTTTTCCCCAAAATGCGGTTCTGCTCATCGACACTTACGACACGCTTTCCGGTGCTGAAAAAGCGGTCCGCATCGCCAAAGAGATGGAAGAACAGGGCCTGCAGCTTAGAGGGGTCCGCCTGGACAGCGGTGACATGCTAAAGCTCAGCAGACAGGTCAGAGAGCTTTTCGACCGGGAAGGCCTGGACTCTGTCCGGATCTTTGCCAGCGGAGGCTTCGACGAGTACAAGATCCAGAAGATGGACCGACAGGGAGCCATGATCGATGCCTTTGGCGTGGGAACCAAAGTCGGTGTCTCCGCGGACGCACCCTATATGGACATCGCCTACAAGCTGGTCAAATACGCCGGGCATCCCGTGCTCAAGCTCAGTTCCGGCAAGAAGACCCTGGTCGATGAGAAACAAGTTTTCAGGACCGAGGAAGATGGACGTCCGATCAAAGACACCATTGCCCTTAGTTGGGAGGAACTCGGCGGCGAACCTCTGCTCAGGCCGGTCATGGAATCCGGGCAAAGGATACTGCAACCAGAAGCTCTCGAGGACATTCGCCAGCGCTGCCGGCAGGAATTGAACCGCCTGGACGAGAGGATCAAGGCCCTGGAGTCTCCGGAGACCTATCCGGTCGAGCTAAGCTCAGAACTGGTGAAGCTCCAGGCCGAGGTGGTCCACAAAGTCAGGGAAAAGGAACTTGGAGAAAGCTGACAAACCAAACGGAGAAAGAATTATGAACAAACAGGAATACATCGAAATGCTCCAAAACAGAATAGCAGGCCTGAATGAAAACCTGGAAAAGCTTCAACTCCAGGCCAAACTGGCTGAGATGGAATACAGAGAAGATCTGCAGTCCGAAATCAAACGCTTTCAGGCCAAACGTGACGAGATAACCGAAATCCTGGAGCGCATGCAAAAGGCCGGCGAAGGTGCCTGGGGGGAATTGCGAAAGGGGGCTGAACAGTCCTTTGAATCCATGAAGGACGCCCTGCAAAAAGCCAAATCGCATATGGAGTGATAAACAGGGAGCTTGTCATGAAGCGGATCGGGATCTTGACCAGCGGCGGGGACGCTCCGGGAATGAATGCCTGCATCAGAGCCGCCGTCCGGGCTGCGATTGCCAATGATGCCGAAATCCTGGGCATCAACAGTGGATTTTCGGGTCTCATCGAAAACGATATCCACAACCTTGACCGAAGGACGGTGGCCAACATCATCCATCTGGGAGGCACGATTCTGGGGACCTCCCGGTCCCCGGAATTCCGGACACTGGAGGGCAGAAAGAAGGCCTTTTCCGTCCTTGAAAAGCACGGCCTGGAAGGTCTGATCATCATCGGCGGAGAGGGATCATTCCAGGGAGGGAGCCTGCTCCAGGACGAATGCGGCGTCAAGATAATCGGCATTCCCGGGACCATAGACAACGATGTTTACGGTACCGACATAACCATTGGCTTCGACACCGCAGTCAACTGCGCCCTGGAAGCCATCGACAGGATCAGGGATACGGCCCTTTCCCACCAGCGCCTCTTCTTTGTGGAGGTCATGGGCCGGCATACCGGTTTCATCGCCCTGGAAAGCGGCATCGGGGGAGGGGCCGAGGAGCTCATCATTCCGGAAAATGCCATGGACACGGAAGAATTGAGCTCACGGCTGCAAAGGAGCTTCAGCCTGGGCAAGAAAAGCGCCATCGTGGCCGTGGCCGAAGCCGGCCGCCCTGGACACAGCGTGGACCTGGCCAAGGAGGTGGAGCGAAGAACCGGTTTCGAGACCAAGGTCTGCATCCTGGGACACCTGCAGCGGGGAGGATCGCCCACGGCCCTGGACCGCATCCTGGCCAGCAAACTCGGAGTCGCGGCGGTCAATGCCCTTGTAGAGGGAAAATCAGGACTGATGGCTGGTGAAATCGACAACAAGATCGCCTTCACCCCGATCCAAGAGACCTGGGAGCGGCAAAAGGCGCTTGATTCCGAACTCAGGGATCTTTTGGGCGTGCTCTGTGATTAGCGGAAATCCGAGCGCGGAGCGAGGGAGAAACGCGGAGCTCGGAACTCGGAGCTTGGAGCTCGGAATGGGGAAGCTCGGAGCTCGGAACTCGGAGCTCGGAATGGGGAAGCGCGGAGCGAGGAAAGGGAAGCGCGGAAGGGGAAGCGTGGAGCTCGGAGCGCGGAGTGCGGAGTGCGGAGTGCGGAGTGGGGAAGGGGAAGCGCGGAATGGGGAAGCTCGGAAGGCGGAACGCGGAAGGGGAAGCGCGGAATGGGGAAGCTCGGAACGCGGAGCGAGGAACACGGAATAGGGAAAAGTGGAGCGCGGAGCTCGGAAAGCGGAAGGGGCGAGGAAGAAACGCGGAGCGCGGAACGCGGAGTGCGGAGTGCGGAGTGCGGAAGGGGAAGCGTGGAGCGCGGAGCGTGGAGCGTGGAGCTCGGAATGGGGAGCCAGAATCGAGGAGAAAGGGCACAACTCCGTCATTCCAGCGGAGGCCGCTTCGTGTCCCAGTTAACAGGAAAAAGGTTTAACACTACAGCGAAAGTTTATGCTCACAAGCCTTTTTGTGCTGGGATCGCCAGGCTCCAGCCTGGCATTGCGGGCCGCTAGGCACGCGCTTGAGGCGTGACTGGCTCTATACAAGATATGGTTGCACCTGAAGTTTCGCTGTAGTGTTAACCGGATAATTTTCTTACTATGGATTTTGCTGAATGAACTCTATGAATTGACAGAGGTGACAGGCTCATGGAACAGATGAGAGACACGCATACCGAGCAGAAAATAATTGAGAGGTTAAAAAAGCTGCCTCCCCAGCAACTTGGTGAAGTTATTCAATTTATCGATTTTATAGTTGAGCGGCGCCAAGAGAAGATAACCACTTATAAAATCGATGACGTTAAACGCTCAATTTTGGATTTGCGTGGACGAGGCAAGGGCGAGCATTTAGTAGAGAGGCTTCTTCGATCACGACGGGAAGATAAAGAACTTGAAGAACGAAAATGAGACCATCTATGTTTTTGACACTTCCGCTTGGCTGGCCTTAATTGAGGACGAAGCGGGGGCTGAGACGGGTCAGGACGTGCTGGAAAGAGCCGCGTCGGATAAAGCTAAGATCTTAGTGTCATAAAGATCCCGAGTTCGAAGTGATGGGGGACCAGATTCAAGTCATAAAACTGCCCTATAAAATATGAATACTGGAAAGCAATTTGTTCGAATGGGAAATTGAACAGAAAACCAAATTATATTAATGGGTAAACAATTTTATCGCCAAGCTACAAGCAAGAATTCCTCGTATCAATCGCAATAACAGGTCGTTAGAGAAGCAGGCCGGGGTCCCGGGGTCAGACCCCAAAAGCATTTTTCTTTTTCTTAACCGTGAACTGTGAACCTGGAACCTTCTGGGTTGCGGGCGAAGCCCGCTTTAACCAATTATATGTCAGATTTGCCAGAGGCAAATCTGACATCCGATATCCGAACACCGCCCCCCCTGCTTCACTCCAGCTCCTCCAGATCCATATGTATGGACAAAAAGCCCATGATGTCCTTCAAGGCGATGACTCCGGAAAGCCGCCCGTTGTCCACCACCAGCAGCCGGCTCTGTCCGGTGCGGTTCATCTTATTCATGGCGTCCATCATGTCCGTATCGCTGCTAACGGTGTTATCTTCTGTGCAATTCAAGGCCAGTTCGGCCACCGTATGCCTGTTCCACTCCTCGGAATCGAGCCCTTTGATCTGCTGGCTGGTGACGCAGCCCTGCAGCCGGCCGTTGTCCACCACCGGAAACATCTTGAAATGATACTTGTACATGTAATCCTCCACCAGCTGCCTGATGGTCGCTGACGGAGGCACGGTCACCGGTTCCTCTCTCATGTGCCGGGAGACGCGCCTGCCTTCTAGGGAACTGCGGATCAGGAGCTGCCTGTATCCCATGTGGGCGGCGCTGCGGATAAAGAGCCCGATGATCACGTACCACATGCCCCCGACAATATTTCCGGTCAGCATGTTCAAAAGGCCCAGGAGGATCAGCAGCAGGCCGAAGAATCCCCCGACCTTGGAGGCTGTCTTTGTGGCCTGGCGCAGATCGCCCTTCCACTTCCAGATGGCTGCCCGCAGGATCCGTCCTCCGTCCAGGGGAAAGGCCGGGAGCAGGTTGAAAACGGCCACTATCCAGTTGATCATGGCCAGGTAGCCGATCAGGCCGCTGACATGGGCCGGCCAGCCCCAATTCCGGCCGAGCTGCAGGATCCCGGCAAAGATGAAACCCAGGACGATACTCGAAATCGGGCCGACGACTGCCACCTGGAACTCGACCTTGGCGTTTGGCGGCTCATCGTGCATCTCGGACACCCCGCCGAACAGGAACAAAGTGATGCCGTGCATGGGCATCCCGTAGCCCCTGGCTACGATGGAATGCCAGAACTCGTGGAAAATGATGGACAGAAACAGCCCGATTGCCCCCAGTCCGCCCATGATCCAATATGTACTTTTGGCGAGTTCCGGATACTGATATGGAAAGAAGCCCGAGGCCAGGGACCAGACCACAAGAAAGGCAATAATCAGCCAGCTTAAATCGATACTGACCTCGAAGCCGAACAGGGTGAACAGTTTGAAGCGCTTGCCGAACATTCGTCTGACCTCCGATATCCAGTTTTGTCCTCCGGGACCTTAAAGGGACCCGGAGGGAAAAACTGGATTTTAGTAAAATATATTTTCAAGAAATCTTTTCAATCAAACCGGACCCCTGCGATCACGGATCACATTCCTTCGCCCTCTGTCTTTTTCTGTCCACTCATATGAAACTTCATGTGTTTTCAAAAAGCCTGCTTAAGAAAAGGGATTCTTCACTCGCCCCGGTTCAATACGCTCCGCTTCAGAGATTGCACTGGGCAGGCGGACTCGCTCAGAATGACAAGCAAAGATAAACGCTCAATAGTGTTGTTCCTTCGAAGACTCAGGAGGGGCTCTGAGCGAGTCCGCGAGCGAAGAATCTCTCTGCCAAGGACTGGGTTATTCAATAATCACGAAGTTTCTTTCCTGATTAAACTGGCAATTATGGACTTCAACTCAATTACATACTAACCTGACTAAATATTCTTATATAAATTAATTACATGTCAGCCCTGCCAGAGGCAGGGCTGACTACTCCAGCAGACGCATCAGGGTCCGGGCGTCGTCCACCGCAGCCCCGGCATCGGTATTATCGAAAAAGACATAGACCGACCGGACCGCACTTTCTTGCGACTGTATCCAGTCCGCCCATTTCTTGAGCTCATCCTCTGAATAGCTCGAGGAGTAAGTTTCCGGTCGGCCATGGAGCCTGACATAGATCAGGCCTGCGCTGACTACGTCCCACCTTGGCCATTTCCCGGCATCCGAAATGCAGATCCCGAGTCCCAGACGGTTCAAGGCAGCGGTGGTCTCCTCGGAAAACCAGGACTGGTGCCTGAATTCCAGGACATGGTCCACTTCGGGCCAGCCCTGCAAGGCTTTGGCAAATGAGGCCAGCAGATCCTGGTTACTGGACAGCGAGGCCGGTAGTTGCCAGAGGACCACCTTGAGCTTATCTTTGAGGGGTTCAAGGTTATTTTTCTGTTTAAACACAGAATCCGGGTCCGGTCTGAGCTTTTTGGTGTGACTGATGTAGCGGCTGCCCTTGGCTGCAAAGGTGAAGTCCTGCGGGGTCTTATCGTGCCAGCCCGAGACCGTGGATTCTTTGAGCAGGCGGTAGAAGGTGGCGTTGACCTCCACGGAGTTGAAGACAGTCGCATAGTGGGACAGCCAGTCCTTCTGCCTGACCCCTTTGTACAACCCTTCCTTCCAGACGCTGTAATTCCAGCCCGAGGTGCCAATAAAGTATTGCCTGGACATACCTTCTCCTATTGTAAACATATGGGCCTGTATGGCTTTCAGGCCGCCTGCTGCTTGAGCATCAAAGCAGCCAGATCGGCCACCCGGCAAGCATAGCCCCATTCATTGTCATACCAGGCCATAATGGTCACCAGATTTCCGCCCTGAATCTTATTAAAGGCCGGATCGACAATAGCTGAGTGCGGATCGCCGATGAAGTCCGAAGAGACCAGAGGTTCTTCACAATAATCGAGGATACCTTTTAATTCGGACCGGGCCGCGGCCTGCAGTTTTTCATTTAAGATATCGAGTGTGGTGTGGTCATTGATCAGGGCAGTAAAATCCACAACCGAAACCGTGGGCACCGGGACACGCATGGCATAGCCCTGGATACGGCCCTTCAGTTCAGGAATGACCAATCCCACCGCCTCGGCCGCGCCGGTGGTGGTCGGTATGATGTTGCCTCCGGCCGCTCTGGCCCGTCTGGGGTCCTTATGGGGCAGATCCAGAATGCGTTGATCGTTGGTATAGGCATGGACCGTGCACATCGTGCCCTTTTCGATGCCGAAGTTCCTGTGCACCACCAAGGCGACAGGCGCCAGACAGTTCGTGGTGCAGGAGGCGTTGGAGACGATATGGTCGTTTTGGGGATCATAGGTGGATTCATTGACCCCCAGAACCAGGGTCTTGTCCACCTGCTTGGCCGGGGCGGTGATAATCACCTTTTTGGCCCCGCCTTCGATATGGGCCCCGGCCGCCGGACCTGTGCGGAAGATACCCGTTGATTCGACAACGACATCCACCCCCAAATCCCCCCAGGGGATACGGCGGGGATCGGTTTCGGAGAAATTGCGGACTCTCCAGTTTCCAATCCGGATATGTTCCCCTTCGGTCTGGACAGATTCCTTAAACCGGCCATAAGATGTGTCGTATTTCAAGAGTCCGGCGTTTTTTCCGGCATCGAAAAGATCGTTGACCGCCACCAGCTCCACTTGTTCGGGATAACGGTCGTACATCGCCCTGGTCACCTGCCGACCGATCCGACCGAAACCATTGATTCCTATTTTTATTTTAGCCATATGATATTTTCTCCCTGTCAATTCGAATCATGATGAACGGCAGACGTTAGTCCTCGAACAATTGATAGGCGTATTGGCTGAACAATTCATGTTCGTATTTGATCTTGTCGTAATCATAGGCATTCTTAATGGCCAGGGCGCAGACCTCGGCCATGGCGTTGGCGAACTCGATCTCTTCGGCGCTGAACCGACGCTCGGTATCCAGATAAACCCGAAGAACGCCAATGCTTTCCTTTCCCAGCATCATCAGGGGAACGGCCAGAATCGAGACAATCCCCTCGGCCCGGGCCTCTTCGGGATATTGAAACCTCGGGTCCTCAAAGGCATTTTTAATAAAGAAGTTTCGGCCGGACAGGACTTCCTGATCGATTCCGCTTTTGGCGACCTCGATTCTTCCCTTGCGGATATATCCCTGACTCAACCCGTATGACGCGCCAAAGTTCAGGCTGGTCTTGTCCTGACTGAGAAGCCTGATACTGCAGGCCTTGGCCTTCATGGCCCAGGTCGCCTTTTCGGCTATCTGGCTCAAAACGGTCTTGGGATCCAGGCTGGAGTTGACCGCCCTGACCACCTCGTACAAATTGCGAAAGTAATCCATACTGATTCCTCCAGTGCTTTTCTCTGTCACCCCGGCGTAGGCCGGGGTCAAGTTCTTTACTGATCCAATTTTGGTTTTTACAACACAGACTGGCGCTCCCAAGGGTCCAAGCCCAAATTTCACAAAAAGCTAAGTTGGATCAGTATTACATTTTCAGTCTGGTTTCCGGCTCCCGAAGGGGTGTCGTTCCGCGCTTCCCCCTTCCCCGTTCCGCTTTCCGCTTTCCGCTTTCCGAGCTCCACGCTCCGCGCTCCGAACTTCCCCTTCCGCGCTTCCCCCTTTCCCGCTCCGCTTTCCGCACTCCGAACTCCGAACTTCCCCTTCCGCTTTCCGCTTTCCGCTTTCCGAGCTCCACGCT
>JAIPER010000081.1 GCA_021737115.1 Desulfohalobiaceae bacterium | reverse complement strand
CTCGCCTTCGGACCGGTACTGCTTGGCCATGCGCTCCCGCTCCGAACTCATGCGGGCGAAAATGGCCTGCTGGTTCTCCGGCGGCAGGTCGGTGCGCTTGATGCGCACGTCTTCGAGTTTTATCCCGTAGGATTTGAGGTCATCCCTGGCCTCCGTCAGAACCGTTTCCATGATCTCGTCACGCTTGAAATTGACGATGTCGATCAAATTGTAGCGGCCCATGGCCACCCGCATCTCGGCGTAGACGATATCGTCCAGCCGGGAAACGCCCCCGGCCTCGGTCCGGGCGGTCCTGTAGAATTTCAGGGTGTCTTCGATCCGCCACCTGGCGTAATTGTCCACGACCAGGGTCTTCTTGTCCTTGGTGATGATCTCGGCCGGATCGGCGTCGTATTCCAGAATGCGGTGATCAAAGTCGATCACGTTCTGGATAAAGGGCAGCTTGAAATGCAGGCCGGGCCCGATGGTCCCCCCGACCGGTTTTCCCATTTGCAGCAGCAGGGCCCGCTGGGTCTGGTCCACCGTATAAAACGTTTGGCTGATGCCCAGCAAAAGCAGAATAAGAACGACCACGACAATGACTGGTGATTTCTGTACCGCCATGAAATTTCCTCATACTTTCCCGAATCGGCCAACAGCCGATACGGTATTATTTATTTTGTGCATCCCTTTTCTGGAGCTGGTCCAGGGGGAGATAGGGCAACATCTTTTCCGCGGCCTTGTCCGAAAGGATGGTCTTCTGCCTGGAGTTCGCAAAGACCTCCTCCATGGCCTCCAGATACAAGCGCTTTCTGGTCACCTCTTCGGCCAGCTTGTATTCGCCCAGCAGCTTCAGAAAACGTCCACTCTCGCCCTTGCCCTTCCTGACCTTGGATTCCTTGAAGGCTTCGGCCTCATTGACAATGGTGGCCACCTTTCCCCTGGCCTTGGGCAGGATCTCGTTGCGATAGCTCTTGGCCTGATTCATCAGCCGGCTGCGGTCCTCCCGGGCGCTGGCCACATCCTTGAAGGCGCCGACCACCGGATCCGGGGGATGCACGTCCTGCAGCTTGACCGCGGATACACTGATCCCGCTTTCGTATTTGTCCAGGGTCGACTGCAAAAGTTCCATGGTCTCGTTCTGGATCTCCATCTTCCTCTCGGTCAGGACCGACTCCACGTCATTTGATCCGATCACCGCCCGCATGGAGGCCTCGGCCGCATCCTTGACCGTCTTCACCGGCTCAGCGATATTGAAGAGATAGTTCTCCGCGGCCTTGATCCGGTACTGGACGATAAACTGCACATCCACGATGTTCTCGTCCCCGGTTAACATCAGGGCCTCCCTGGGCACCTTCTGAAAATTGCCCTGGGCATAGCCCAATGTCTCGGCCGACCTGAAGCCGATCTCCATCCGGTTGATCTTGGTCACACTCGGCGTCTGGACCTTTTCTATCGGAAACGGAATCCGCAAATGCGGTCCGGGCTGCGTGACCCGGGCAAATGCCCCGAAACGCTGCACCACTCCGACCTCGTCCGGTTGGACGATGTAAAACCCGCTGGCCAGCCAGAGCAGGACAATGACCCCGATGGCTATCTTCAGTCCCGGAAATTTCATGTTTTTGAATCGCATGAGCTTCTCTTTGAGCTGCTCAAAATCCGGTGGGGTGGGGCCGCCGCCACCGCCCCCTCCAGAAGACCTCTGCCGCTTTTCCTGTAGTTTTTCCCAGTCCCAGTTCATAATGTTGGCAAGCATATCTGAGATAGCCTCTATCGTCAAGCAAATCCAGATTGCTATCTAAACATTTTCCGTTCGAATAGTATTCTGGATTTGCTTGATAAATTTTAAAACATGTAATTTCCTCTCAACGCCTTTGATCCAGTACTTAGCCATTCTTGCGTAACTATTTAAAATATAAATACTTACGGGAGGAATAAATTTCAAGGCTCCGAAATTTCAAGCATCAGCGCCAGGATTTTCGAATAGGCAAAATGAAATTTATGACGACCGTAAGTATAGTTGACATCTCCGGCTGTTTATTAGAAAAGAAAACACATGTTCAGACCCTTTTTATCATGAAGGAGATCCCTATGCGACCAGTCAAACCCGACATGTTTCGAGCTTATGATATCCGCGGCGTCGTGGACGAGGATTTTGACCCGGAATGGGTGGAAGAACTGGGCCGGTCCTGCGGCACATATTTCAAGCGAAAAGGGTATCACCAGGCCGTGATCGGCCGGGACAACAGACAGACCTCAAAGGAATATCAAACCAGAATGGTCGAAGGGCTGATGTCCACCGGAATCGACTGTGTCTTTCTGCCCATGGTCCCCACCCCGGTCTTCTACTATGCCGTCAGATCCCTGAACCGCCAGGCCGGGGTCATGATCACCGCCAGCCACAACCCGCCGGAGTTCAACGGCTTCAAGGTCTGGGCCGGTTCCAACACCATCCACTCCGATGAAATTCAGAGCCTGTACCGGATCATGAAAGAGGGGGACTTTGAACAGGGCCAGGGAGTGGCCAGCGAACTGGACATCGTGCCCTCCTATCTGGAGGAACTCTCCAAACAGACCCGTCTCGAAAACCCGGTCAAGGTGGTGGTAGACGGCGGCAACGGCAGCGCCGGTCTGGTTTGCGCCGAACTGCTTCGCCGGATCGGGGCCGAAGTCATTGAGCTCTTCTGTGAGCCGGACCCCGATTTTCCCAACCACCATCCCGATCCTACGGTTCTGGAGAACATCAAGGACATGCAGAGGCTGGTCCAGGAACACCGGGCCCACCTGGGGATCGGACTGGATGGTGACGGCGACCGCATCGGCGTGGTTGACCATCTCGGCCGGATCATCTATGGAGATAAACTCCTGGCCCTGTACGCCAGACAGGTTCTGGACCAGAATCCCGGGGCCACGGTCATCGGGGAGGTGAAATGCACGCATCTCCTCTTTCAGGACATAGCTGAGCATGGGGGCAAGCCCCTGATGTGGAAAACCGGGCATTCCCTGATCAAGGCTAAGATGCAGGAAATCGGGGCCCTGCTGGCCGGCGAGATGAGCGGCCACATGTTCTTCGCCGATCGCTACTATGGATACGACGATGCCCTGTATGCAGCCCAGAGACTGGTCGAACTGGTGGACCGGGAACCGGAAAAGACCCTGGATCAGTATTTCTCGGACTGGCCAAAGACCGTGAACACGCCGGAGATCAGAAAGGACTGCCCGGATGCGATAAAATTTGCGGTCATAGACAAAGCCCAGGACTACTTCCGGCAACAGTCCGGAGACTTCGAACTCGTGGACGTGGACGGTATCAGGATCAACTTTTCCGACGGCTGGGGACTGCTCAGGGCCTCAAACACCCAGCCGGTCCTGGTCCTGCGTTTCGAAGCCGAAACCGAGAAGCGGCTCCAGGAAATCCGCTCCTATATAGAAGAACCCCTGGACCGCTGGATACAGGAATTGAGCGGGTAGCGGGGGGAGGAAGACAGTGGTCAGTAGTCAGTAGTCAGTGGTCAGAGGTCAGGGGGAGATCATCAGTGAATCAGTTAATCAGTGAATCAGTGAATCGGAGAACCGGAGGGCTGCAACCGTGAACCTGGAACCTCGAACAAAGAGGCATAGGACATGGGGCAAAGGGAAGAGAACAGAGGTCAGTGGTCAGGAGTCGGCCCAGCCTCTGGCAGTTCTGATATATAACTATTGAATATTTATTACAATACACAGGCATGCTGCTACACTAATAAAGCTCAAGTCCACAGCTGCCAGTTTGATCGGGATAGAAACTTCGTGCTTATTGAATAACCCTGCCCTTGGCAGAGAGATTCTTCGTTCGCCACAGTTAAATGCGCTTCGCTTACAGAGATTTAACCGGGCGGGCGGACTCACTCTCCGTCATTCCGGCGAAGGCCGGAATCCAGTCTGAAAATGTAAGAGCTTGACCCCGGCCTACGCCGATGGAGCCAGAAAAATCTATGAACAAATCCCAGGAATTCGACAGCATCATCTTTACCGACGGAGCCTGTTCCGGAAATCCGGGTCCCGGTGGTTGGGCCGTGGTTTTAAGCAGCAATGGGACCACCCGGGAAATCTCCGGGGGCCTAGCCGGGACGACCAACAACCGGATGGAAATCATGGCCATGCTCAAGGGGCTGCAGTCCTTGGACCAGAAGTCAAAAGTTCTGGTCATCACAGATTCCAGGTACCTGCATGACGCCCTGAACAAGGGCTGGCTCAGGCGCTGGCAGCACAACGGCTGGCGGACAGCCGGCAAAAAACCGGTCAAAAACCAGGATCTCTGGGAAAAAATGATCGAACTGCTGAAAAAACACGATGTCACCATTCAATGGACACCGGCCCATCAAGGCAGGAAGGAAAATGAACGCTGTGACCAGTTGGCCAGAGCCGCCGCCTCTAAAAAGAACCTTTCCATAGATTCAGGGGCTTGATGAAATTTACAAGAGAAAACCTCCAATACCCGAAGCGACATGCATACTGAACAGCTTTTTGCTTTAGAACAGAAAATCGACTATCGTTTCAAGGACCAGGCTCTGCTTCTGCAGGCTCTGACCCACAGCTCATACGCCAATGAAATCGATTCTTCCCTGACGAACAATGAACGGCTTGAATTCCTGGGTGATGCGGTCCTGGAACTCTGCGTTTCAGAGGAACTCTTCCAACGCTTTCCCCAGGAACGGGAAGGGACCCTCACCGCCCTCCGGGCCCAGCTGGTCAACGAGCCGGCTCTGGCCGATACGGCCCGGGACCTGAATCTCCAGGACTACATCCTTCTGGGGAAAGGGGAGGAAAACCAGGGCGGGCGGGAACGGGACGCGGTCCTCTGTGACGCCCTGGAGTCTCTGTTCGGGGCTGTCTTTTTAGATGCCGGTTTTGCAAGGGTCAGGAGACTGATCATCAGCCTCTTGAACGGGAGATGGCCCGAGTCTGGAAAATTTAAAAAAAACAAAGACTTCAAAAGTAGACTCCAGGAAATAACCCAGAAATACTTTGC
Organism: Desulfohalobiaceae bacterium; assembly: GCA_021737115.1. GTDB lineage: Bacteria > Desulfobacterota > Desulfovibrionia > Desulfovibrionales > Desulfothermaceae > JAABTT01. Next base: position 5,968 of record JAIPER010000081.1, on the reverse strand, counting down.
AGACAGGCCCAGGTACACCCTGCTGGAGAGTTTCGGACCGGAACATGACAAAACCTATTCCGTGCAGCTCATCCTCCCTGACGGCAATACCTTTCTGGCCCGGGCCAGCAGCGTGAAAAAAGCCGAGCAGATGGCTGCTCAGCAGGCCATCCAGGCCTTTGCAGAAGGATTGAAGGAGTAAGGCCTTGAATCCTCATCTCCCCCTCACTCCCTGCTTCTCTGAATCATCGCCGTAAAGTCGCTGAAAAAGCGCCGCGAATCATGGGGCCCCGGGCCGGCCTCGGGATGGTACTGAACCGCCATGATCGGCTTGTCCTTGTGGAGGAAGCCTTCCAGGGTGTTGTCGTTTAAATTGACATGGGTCTGCTTCAAGGTGTCGACCTTGGACACATCGACGCAGAAGCCGTGATTCTGAGATGAAATCTCGATCCGGCCTGAGTCCAGGTGCTTGACCGGATGATTCAGGCCGTGGTGACCGAATTTGAGCTTGAAGCTCGTCCCGCCCAGGGCCAGCCCTAACAACTGATGTCCGAGACAGATACCACCTACCGGGTAAGCCTCCAGCAGCAGAGCAATCTGATGGATGATGTCCGGCAGCGCCGCCGGGTCGCCGGGTCCGTTGGTCAAAAAGACAGCGTCCGGAGCCAGCTTGTTGACCTCCTTGGCCGTAAACCTGGCCGGAACCACCAGGACCTGCAGCCCTTGCTGTTTCAAGAGCTTCAGGATATACCACTTGGCCCCGAAATCGTAGACCACGACCTTGAGCCCTGTACCAGGCCAAACAAAATTTTCAAGGTTGAGACCAACCGGTTGCGGCCCCGCATCGGTCCAGAGATAAGGGACCTCGGAAGTGACCTGGTCCACCAGATTCAAACCTTGCATGGACGGGATCTCTCTGGCCCTGGCCACCACTCGGGCCGGATCCTGCTCCTCGGTGGAGATAAGACCCCGCATGGCCCCCTGGAGCCGGATATGGCGGGTCAGGGCTCTAGTGTCGATACCTTCCAGACCCAGAATCCCGTTCTCTTTCAGGTAATCTGGCAGGGAGGAGGCGCTTCGGAAATTCGAGGGCTGCCGGCAGCACTCCTTGACAATAAATCCGGCCGCCTGCACCCGGCCGGATTCGACATCCTCGGGATTGACCCCGTAGTTTCCGATGTGGGGATAAGTCATGCACACCAGCTGCCGGCAATAGGAAGGATCGGTCAAGATCTCCTGATAGCCGCTCATTCCCGTGTTAAAGATGACCTCGCCATCTGCCTCGCCTGATCCGGTAAAGCTGTATCCCTCGAACCAGGTCCCGTCTTCCAAACCAAGAATCGCCTTCATTGAGACTGCTCCGTTTTCAATATCCGTTCAACCTCGACCAGATCTTCCGGCCGATCCACTCCATGACTGCTGTGTTCCGTCAGGGAGACCTGTATCGGTATCCCTGACTCCAAAAGCCTCAGTTGTTCGAGGCTCTCAGCTTGTTCCAAGATCCCGGGGCTCAAGGAATAAAAATATTTGAGGACCTGGAAGCGATAGCCGTACAACCCCACATGGCCCAGGTAAGACGGGCAGGAGACCCGGTCCCGGTAAAAGGGAATCCTGGACCTGGAAAAATACAAGGCCCGCCCCTCTCTGTCCGTCACCACCTTGACCTGATCCGGGGGTTCCGCCTCCTCCGGGGTCAATCGCCTGGCCAGGGTGCTGACCCGGACCTCTTCCCGGGCAAAGGGGGCCAGGAGCTGATCGATCATGGCCGGGGCCAGCAGAGGCTCGTCACCCTGAATGTTCAGGACAACGGCTTCAGACTCCAGCCGCAGTGACTCCGCCGCCTCGAAAACCCTGTCGGTCCCGCTTTGGTGATGGGATCCGGTCATCAGGGCCGGGACTTGCAAATCCTGAGCAGCCTGGAAGATCCCGTCATCGTCCGTAGCCAGCCAGACCCTGGACAGGGCCGGGTTGCCCTGTGTCCGCTGATAGACATGCCAGAACATGGGTTTTCCCTGAATCAGGGCCAGGGGTTTACCCGGGAAGCGGGACGATGCATAGCGCACCGGAATAATGGCATAGCACGGAACGTCGATCTTCATATACAACGGTTACTTATAGATAATTTCCTGCTCTGCGCCTTGAATCATCGGACTCAAGGCGCAGGGCATGAAATTATTTGAAAAAATAAAAGCGATGCCCTATACTCCTCCCACTTAACCTTTCCTCAAAATAGTCGTGGTAAGCAAGAGTCCATCAGGACTTGTTTAAAAAAGCAAAATTGGATCAGTATATTCTCGCCCTGGTTTCAATAACCGATCCGGCTTTGGACCATACTGTATTTTAAGGAGGCGGTCAAAGTTCAGACTTCGTATCAGCGTTTTGACATTTAAGCTTAACAGTTTAAGATTTGATGTATTTTTAATGACTTTAAAATTGGACAGAAACTCGAAATTCGAATTTCGTGCTTCGAATTTATCGTAAGCCGATACCTGGCGAGTTGCTCACATGGAAGAGCTTGAGCAGGGATTGCCTCTTTAATCCGGATCACCCAGCTTATGACCAATACGACCAACATCCAGGAATTCATGTCCTGGGCGGGAATTCCCCAGGAAGAACTTCCCAGGATCAAGGCCCTGCAGCACAGGAAAAAAGCGAGTTTCGTCAGGGCCGCCCTGTACAACGAGTCCATCGACTGCAAAGACTATGTCCGTTTTTTTTCCGAAAAACTGAAAATACCTGTTGTTGACCCATCAGGATTCACCGTTCCCGAAAAAACCCGGAAAATCGTCCCCAGGGATCTCTGCCGGACATACAACTGCTATCCTTTTCACCAGGAAGACAACTGCCTGTACCTGGCCATGGCCGAACCGGACAACATTCTGGCTGTGGATGACATCAGGTTTGTGAGCGGCCAGGAACCGCTGGTTCACGCCTGCGATCCGGACAGCCTGCAGCGCTGTCTGGAACGAGACCGGGACCACGGGACTGACGGGGACTGGCAGGATCTGGAAGAGGCCCTGGCAGACATCGGCCAACAGGATCTCGACTACCAGGCAGAAGACGAGGTATCCGACGAAACATCCTTGCTCCAGGAGGCCTCCCTTGCCCCGGTGGTGAAGATGGTCAACCTGATCATCATGGACGCCATCCGGAAAAGGGCGTCCGACATCCATATCGAGGCCTACGAAAAGACCTTCAGGGTCAGGTACCGTGTAGACGGCGTACTCCGGGAGGCAATGCGGCCGCCGGTCAAAATGAAGGCCGCTCTCGTTTCCAGGTTGAAGATCATGGCCAGCCTGAATATAGCCGAAAAACGGCTGCCCCAGGACGGCCGAATCAAGGTCTTGACCCCGCAGGGGCAGGAAGCCGAGTTTCGGGTCTCCATCCTGCCGACCCTGTTCGGGGAAAAAATAGTCCTGCGCTTTCTCGACAGATCGGCTTTACAAATGGACATGGAGGTCCTGGGTATCGATGAAGCCATCCTCCAGTCAATCCAGGGGGTGATCGCCAAGCCGTTCGGCATGTTCCTGGTCACCGGCCCCACCGGCAGCGGCAAGACCACGACCCTGTATTCCGCGCTTATGGAGTTGAACAAAGAGGAGGTCAACATCCAGACCGTGGAAGACCCGGTCGAGTTCAGCATCCCCGGGATAAACCAGGTCCACGTCAATGAACAGGTAGGCCTGACCTTTCCCGCCTCCCTCAGGTCTTTTCTGCGTCAGGATCCGGACATCATCCTGGTCGGGGAGATTCGTGACCGCGAGACAGCCCAAATCGCGGTCAAGGCCGCCCTGACCGGCCATCTGGTCCTCTCGACCCTGCACACCAATGACGCCCCGAGCACCGTCAGCCGATTGCTGAACATGGGAGTGGAAGGATTTCTTCTGGCCTCTGCGGTCTCCGGGATTCTGGCCCAGCGTCTGGTCCGGAAACTCTGCCCGTTCTGCAAGCGAAAAGCAGACCTGACCGCTGAAATGATCCGCAAGCTGAACCTGCAGAAAGAAAAGCAGGACGAATCCCCTGCGATCTGCGAACCGGTCGGTTGCCCCGAGTGCAATCATTCCGGATACAAAGGCAGAATGGGAATCTATGAAATGCTGGTGATCACCCCGGAAATTCAGGATCTGGTCCTGAAAGAGGGGACCATGCCGGAGATCAAGGAAGCGGCTCTGCAGCAGGGCATGCAGACCCTGCGCCAAAACGCCCTCAAGAAATTCGAGACCGGGGAAATATCCTATCAGGAAGTCCTGCGGGTCACCGCTGAATAACCATCTAAAATCGACTAAGGAGCCTGGATGCCCATATTCGTCTATAAAGCCAAAAACCGCTCTAACCGGACCGTTAAAGGAGACCTGGACGCCCAGAGCCTGGAAGTTGCTGAAAATACACTAAGAAAAAAAGGTTTCACCTCCATTAAAGTCAAACCCAAGCCCAAGGACCTCCTGGAAGGGACTTTTTTAGAGGGGAGGGTTTCCACGCGGGACATGGTCGTCTTTTCCCGCCAGTTCGCCACCATGATCAATTCCGGCATCCCCATTCTCCAGGCCCTGCAGGTCATGTGCGAACAGACCGAAAACAACAAGCTCAGGAGAAAGCTCTACGAAATCCGAAACGACGTGGAAGGCGGCGCTTCCCTCTTCGATGCCTTGTCCAAACACCCGGACGTCTTTGATTCCCTGTACACAAACATGGTCAATGCCGGAGAGACCGGAGGAATCCTCGATGTGGTCCTGAACCGCCTGTCGGAGTATATCGAAAAGGCGGCCAATCTGAAATCCAAGGTCAAAGGGGCCATGATCTACCCGGCTGTGGTCAGCTTTGTGGCTGTCGCAGTCATCGCCATCATCCTCGTCTTCGTCATCCCCACCTTCGAGAAGATGTTCGCGGATTTCGGCGGGGCCCTGCCTCTGCCCACCCAGATCGTGATCAATATCAGCCGCTGGGTGCAGGGTAATATCCTCTGGCTCATCCTCGGCGGCGTGGCCGCAGTCTTCGCCTTCTCCTGGTTTTACCGCTGGGAAAAAGGGAAGACCCTTGTCGACAGATGGCTCCTCTTCATCCCGGTCTTCGGTCCTTTGCTGCGCAAAGTGGCCGTGGCCAGGTTCAGCCGGACCCTGAGCACCATGGTCTCCAGCGGAGTCCCCATTCTCTACTCCCTGGATATCGTGGCCCGGACTTCCGGGAACAAGACCATAGAGAACGGGGTCCTCCAGGCCAAGAAGAGCATCGCTGAAGGACAGACCCTGGCCGAACCCCTGGATGCAACCGGAGTCTTCCCCCCTATGGTCATTCACATGCTCTCAATCGGAGAAACGACAGGCGCTTTGGACACCATGCTCTCCAAGGTGGCCGACTTTTACGACGACGAAGTCGATGTCGCGGTTTCGGCATTGACATCGATGATCGAACCGATCATGATCGTCTTCCTGGGCGTTGTCGTCGGCGGTCTGATCGTCAGCATGTACCTGCCCATCTTTCAGATCGCGGGTCAGGTCATGTAAACAAGAAAAATGGGAAGAACATTTTTCTTGCTTTATTTATGAAACAACCGGAAGGGTAACCAGCTTGGACTACCGACTCCGATGGTCCGGGAGTTCAAGTCTAGCGTAAGGAGGACAGCATGAGCGAGCAAGGTCTTGTTGTTGCGGTGGCCGGAGCCACCGGAGCGGTGGGCCGGGAGATGTTGAAAACCCTGGAGGCTAGAAAATTTCCGGCCGCAAGGGTCAGGGCTCTGGCCTCATCCAGGTCGGCGGGCAAAGAGCTGCCCTTTGGCGATTCCAGGCTGGTGGTGGAGGAGCTCACGGAAGATTCCTTTGCAGAGACCGACCTGGCCCTGTTTTCAGCCGGAGGGGACACTTCCAGAACATTTGCCCCCCTGGCGGCCAGGGCCGGATGTGTCGTGGTGGACAATTCAAGCGCCTGGCGGATGGATCCGGACGTGCCCCTCGTCGTTCCCGAAGTCAACCCCGAGGCCCTGGAAGAACATAAA
>JAIPER010000080.1 GCA_021737115.1 Desulfohalobiaceae bacterium | reverse complement strand
CAATCCTGAATGAACTCGCGCCAGTCGATGATGGTCAGGCGCTCGCTTGGTTTTCGTCTTTTCTGGTCAATGCCGAGGATATAGACCGGCGTATCGGTGTTGTCCTGCATGAAGCTTTGTAAACCGGTGCTTGACTCCACTGCGATATGCCGGGTGGATTTGATTTCCAGGGCTGCAACAATATGGTTTCCCTGGCAGAGCAACACATCCACTTCGGCGCCGTGGTTTGTTCGCCAGTAATGAAGATTGAAATCTAATCTTCGATAGTGAATGGCCGTCGTCAATTGGCTGATGACGAATTGCTCGAAGCGCCGACCGAAAAGCTGGGGGTTCATCGGGCGGTTCAATGTGTGGGCCAAGGCGTTGGTGACCCCTGGGTCGAAGAGATAATAGCGGGGATGGGAGACCAGACGTCGTCGAGCACTGCGGGTCCAGGCGGACAGTCTCGTCGCAAGAAACGTATCTTCGAGGATCTGGTAATATTGCTGGACTGTTTTTGCAGACACTGCGCATTCACGGGCCATGTTGGTGAAATTGACGGTTTCCCCGTCATTTGCAGCTGCTATCTCGAGAAATTGGGCAAACGGGCCAATATCACGGACTAGGCCTTCTGCTGCAACTTCCTCTTTAAGATAGGTTTCTGTGTAAGACCTCAAGAATTCAGCAGCATTTTCATTCTGAAAGCCCCAGAGAACAGGGAGTGTCCCGATACTCAGGGCCCTGTCAAGAGCGAATGCCTTGCCGATTTCGCTGAAGCTGAGAGGAAAGAGCCGATAGGTATAAGCCCTGCCGGCAAGGAGATTGGCGGCACCCCTTCGCAACTTTCTGGCGCTCGAACCGGTGAGGATAAATCGGAGCCCTAGAGATTCGATAAGTTCGTGGACTTCATCCAGAAGTGAGGGGATTTTTTGGATTTCGTCGATGACGCAGATGGCCTCAGGGTGTTTTTCCAGATGAGCCAGAATTTCTTCCCGAATACGACCAGGATTCTTAGCATAATTCAAAAAATTTCTTTGGGGCAACAGGTCGATGTAAAGATCGCCGTGTCCAAGAAGAGACTTCACAAAGGTACTTTTGCCTGTTTGACGGGGGCCAAAAAGAAAATAACTCTTTGTTAAAGTGGGATAAATTTCACGAGAAAACATCACTTCATAAATGTACGGTATTTTGGGAGCGATGTCAAAGATAATAACTGTACTGATCCAACTTAGCTTTTTTTTGAAATATTTTTCAAGTACCTGACCAAATCAAGCGAAGTACTGGACAGTGATGATTATCAAAAGGCCTTGGATATACTTCCAGAAGGAGGTGGAGATATTATGAATACCTTGGCAGAACAGTGGATTAGAGAAGGCAGAGCCGAAGGCGAGACAAAAGGTCAGCAGGATTTGTTAATAACAGCAATCCAGGAAAAATAAGGAGGATACGTATGCCTGGGTCACTTACTTTTGACACCCACGCCTATATCAAAAAGCTTAGACAGGTTGGTTTTACCGAAGAGCAGGCCGAGACCCAGGCCGAAGTTATTTCCGAACTCATCCAAGAAAAACTTGTAACCAAGGACTATCTTGACCATCGCCTGGACAGGCTGGAGTACCGACTTACACTACGACTTGGCGGCATGCTGGCCGCAACCGTGGCCATCGTGGTTACGCTGGCGAAACTGCTCTAAAATCCGCATTTGAGCCACGGACCAATGGTTCGGATTCTCAAATGTGGATATTGGTCAAGGGCAACACCACCTTAAACTCCTGCCCGGATTCCTCAAACTCAACCCTGTGGCCCAGCTTTCTGGCCTCCTGACAAACCATGGGCAAGCCACGACCCAGTTTATCGACAAAGCCAAGATTTTCCATAGTGATTTCCCGTCCGGCAAAATGAGCGAAAGAAACACTGCTTCCCAGGACATACCTTTCTGGATTGATGCCGAAAATAAGCAGACCGGCTACTGTGGGTCGGTAATGTTCGCCAAGGATATCTGCATGTTGCATTAGCCTTAAACGTTCCTGCTCCGGTTCTTCTATAAACGATATCGTATACCTGCTGAAATAATCGACCACCTGTCCCAGATCCAAATCGTTCACCCCGGCCCTGTCCAACTCCACAAGGTCATAATGGTTTTCTTCTGATGGGATTTCTACTGACATATCTTGACTCTCTTGATTGGTACAAGCTCCCTGTTTGTAACTGCCAGTCTTTGAATCCAATCGGCAGATTCAACCTCTTCAGATCCAGGCTGACCACACCCATCCACAACAACCTCTTGCCATACTGCTTCTGGTATGATCAGCTGATTATACAAATCTCGAAGAAGAGCGAGTTTGCCAATTCCTGATGGAAATAGTGGAAGTCATATGAACTCCATATCAATAAGCACTTTTATTGCCTATGTGTAAGTTGTACGAAAAATACATTATTTTAAAACAAATTCCTTGTCTATACCTACAGATTCCCCCTCCCCTCCTCCCGCCATCTCTGCCAGGCCTGCCTGGCCCGGTGCACGTAGAGCTCCTTGCGCCTGCTCTTCTTGGCCCGAACCTCGAGCGGCGGACACAAGCCGAAATTCACGTTCATGGGTTGAAAGTTCTTCGTGTCTGCCTGGAGATGGTTCAAGAGGCCGCCGAGGGCGGTATCCCTCGGGGGCAGATCCAAACTCAGTCCCTGGATCTTTCCGGCCAGATAGAGCCCCAGCCACAGGCCGCAGGCTGCCGATTCGACATATCCTTCCACCCCGGTGATCTGTCCGGCCAGGTACACCCCCGGGCTTTTCCTGAGCTCCAGATCATGGGTTAGGACACGCGGGGCGTGAACAAAAGTATTGCGGTGCATACTGCCGAGCCTCTCAAAACGGGCATTCTCCAAACCGGGAATAAGCCGGAAAATCTGCTTCTGGGCAGAGTGGGTCAGCCTGGTCTGAAACCCGACCAGGTTGAACATGGTTTTCTCTTTGTTTTCCGCCCGCAGCTGGACCACGGCAAAAGGGCGCTCACCAGTGCGGGGATCGGTCAAGCCTACTGGTTTCAGCGGACCGAAGGCCAGGGTCATCTCCCCTCGTTCGGCCAGGACCTCTACCGGCAGACACCCTTCAAAATGCGTCTGGGATTCAAAGTCCCTGGCCCTGGCCTGCTTTCCGTGGAGCAAGGCCTGCCTGAGCCTCTCGTATTCCTCTTTGTTCAGGGGGCAGTTCAGGTAGTCGCTGCTCTCAGGGTCGTACCTGGAGGCCCAGAAGACCCGCTCCTGATCTATGGAATCCGCGCTGACGATTGGGGCTATGGCGTCATAGAAAGAGAGGCCGTCCTCTCCGGTCTGTTGCTGAAGACTCCTGGTCAGGGACTCCCCGGCCAGGGGTCCGGCCGCAAAGACCACCCGCTCGAATGGAGTCAGGGCCGGATCATCCAGTCCCAGAATTTCCTTTCTGACGATGGTCACATTCCGTTGTTCCTGAAGCCGTTCACTCACAATCCCGGCAAAACGCTCCCGGTCAACGGCCAGGGCTTTTCCCGCAGGAATTCGGGTCCGGTCGGCCGCCTCCAGGATCAGACTGTCCAATGATCGCATCTCCTCCTTCAACAGGCCGACAGCGCTTAGAGGATCATCCGATCGAAAGGAATTCGAGCAGACCAGCTCCCCGAGGTCGGGGTTGGTATGAGCCGGGGAAAAACGGTGTGGTTTCATCTCAAAGATGGTCACCCGCTCATTGCGGTCCGCCAGTTGCCTGGCGGCTTCACTCCCGGCCAGTCCGCCGCCTATAATGGCTGTGTGTTGTGGCATGATATAAAAAAAACTGGATAGGTAAGAGGGCTATTTTCTTTTTCTTAACCGTGAACTGTGAACCTGGAACCTTTTGGTTGTACCCCTTCTCCCGGAATACAAATAGTGCCGATCAGAATTGCTGCTACTTTCATACGATCTATCTATTGTTTAGAGCAAACCAAACAGTATGATATCCCCTGTAATCCTGTTTTGTAAACCCGAAGTCATCCTCCATGCACCTATCCCCAAACCCTTTAAACCGGACAAAAAATGCTTGACAAAGCATGCACAAAAAATTATATTTAAAGTTTACCCGATTGCGGGCCTATAGCTCAGTTGGCAGAGCCACCGGCTCATAACCGGAAGGTCCCAGGTTCAAATCCTGGTAGGCCCACCAATGATGGAGGAACCCTGGATAAATGTCTATGCTGCTTCAATTTCTTCTTGTATTTTTTGCAAGTGCTTCCCTGAAATCTTCACGGAAGCACTTTTTTTTCTCATCCCAAGGCTGATTCCGGCTTAATGGATGGCATTCAATGGATTTTTTTAAGCGAATTCAAACTTCTGACCGGTTCTCACACAGTTTAAGAGGTTTTTTGTGCAAGTAAGTCTGCTCAAATCCTTGATCGAAAAAATTGCAGACCCCAGTCTCTCTGCCGAGTGGGACAGAGGCGGAACCCAGATTGCCGGCACGAAAAATGAAATCGCAAAACTTGCGGTTACTCTCGACCCTTCAGTAGCAAGCGTGCAAGAGGCTCTCGCCTGGAAGGCCGATTTCATTCTCACCCACCATCCCCTGAGCCTTACGCCCGGACTTCCCGACCGCGACAACACTTACACCAACGTTCTCAGGCTGGTCCTGTCCAGCGGGGCCTGGTTATACGCGGCTCACACCAGTCTCGACGTCCAGACAAGAGGTCCGGTCTCCTGGCTGGCCGAGGCCATGCATCTGGAAGCAATCCTTCCGGTTGAAGCAGTGGACCGGGACTGTGGTTACGGTGTGATCGGCAACCTGGACCCTCCCTTGACCTGGGACGAATTTAAAAAAAAGCTTTATTCGATACTCCAGACCGATCATTTGCTGACCGTGGGAGATTTTCCGGACATCGTGACCAGGGTGGCCTATTGCCCCGGTTCGGGAATGTCTCTGGCTGCGAAAGCCTTTCAATCAGGTGCGGAGGTGTTTATCTCCGGCGATCTCAAGTATCACCAGGCCCAGGAGATCGAAGGCCTGGGGCTGACCGTGGACGCGGGGCACTTTGCCCTGGAAGAGCCGATGATGGCTGCCTGCTGCAGGGAGCTGCAAGCGCCCCCGGGCGATGAGATCCAGACCAGGCTTTTCCCGGGCAGGAACCCCTTTCATTTTCAAGTAAAATTTCAGAGAGATAAAAAATGAATGCTTTGACCATCTACAGTTCGGTCAGGGACGTACAAGGCAACCATCATTTTCCCTGGTTTCAAAAACAATATCAAATAAACATATCGACGAACCCTGAATCGTAAAGGAGGGAACGCTTTGAGCCTTTATATCAAACAGATCGAACAACTGATCATTTTGCAGCGGGTCGACGACGAAATTCTTCAACTCCAGGATGTCATCGAGCAGGCGCCCAGGAAGATCTCCGGGATTGAAGAAAAAATTCAAATACAGAGCAATCAGAAGGAGGAACTCACTGAACGGATAGAGTTGCTCAATCAGCAGAAAAAGAAGCTCTATCAGGAAATCGAAGAGGACAACTCCAAGATCAAGAAAAGTAAAAACAAACTGATGATGGTCGAAAACAGCCGGGAATACCACGCCATGATGCGGGAAATGGACAACCTGGAAAAGACGAACCGGCTGCGGGAAGATGAAAAGGTGGCCCTGGAGGAAGATCTCGAGAGCAAATCCAATTTATTGCTGGTCCTGGAGAATGAAGTCCAAAGAATGCAAGAGGAGCATGCTGAGCTGAAAAAGGATATGGAAACAAAAACCCGGGAGGCAAAACAAAGGCTGGAACAGCTGAGCCAGGAACGAAAAAACGCTTCCCAGGCCATCCCCGCCCCCATCCTGAGCCGCTACGAATTCATCCGGCATCGCCTGAGCAATCCGATCATCGCCCCGGTTGAAGAAAGCATCTGCACCGGATGCCACATCAGCATCCCGCCTCAGACCTTCATCGAACTCCAGAAGGGGATACAGATCATGAGCTGTCCCAACTGTCAGAGGCTCATTTTCTGGAAAAACCACTTCGAACCCGAGGAAGAAACCGTCGCCTGATCCGTTTTGAGCTCCCAGACCCCCGGTCTGGGAGCTCAAAACGGATATGTTTACGATCTTTTTTTTTCAACAGTTGATCATAGCCCTGGCTTGCCTGGGATCAAAAAAGATATTATATTCCATTTTGAGCCCCGGATCATTCGATCCGGGGCCCAAACTGGAATAGGAGTCGGAAAGACCGTCGCTGCCCCTGCACCTACTTTCTGTCGATCAATAATAAAAAATTCAAAGATAAGGGATCGACAGAAAGTAGGTGCAGGGGGAGAGGAAAGTCCGGACTCCGCAGGGCAGGACGCTGGGTAACGCCCAGAGGGAGCGATCCCTGGAAAGTGCCACAGAAAACAGACCGCCCCTCACCTACTTTCTGTCGATCGATATTGAAAGACATAAGGAGCGGCAGAAAGTAGGTGAGGGGTAAGGGTGAAACGGTGGGGTAAGAGCCCACCAGTTGCCGCGGTGACGCGGCAAGCTCGGCAAACCCCGTCCGGAGCAAGACCAAATAGGAGGACGCTTGAGGCCGGCCCGGCCGAGTCCTCGGGTAGGTCGCTTGAGACCCGGAGCGATCCGGGTTCTAGAGGAATGACGGTCCCTGGCACAGAATCCGGCTTATTTCCGGCTCCTAATCAAAAATCAACGGCAGACCGTTGATTTTTGATTTTAATACTTTTTTATTTCAGATCAGAAATCAAGGGAAAGAACCTTGATTTCTGATTTTTTTGATCAATTGTTTTCGAATTCCAGCATTCCAGAATCCCAGTATTCCAGGATCCCAGTCTATGCACCTCTGGAGCATCATCCTTGCAGCCGGTCAGGGCAAACGTCTTCCCGAAATAAAACAGAAAAAGCAGTTTCTGACCTGGCGAGACAGGCCCCTGTACTGGCATTCAGCCAGGACCTTTTCACACGTCCCCCAGATCAAGGGGATCGTCTTCGTCTTTCCGGAAGAAGAAAGAGAGGCTGAGAAAAAAATCATTTCAAAGCTCTATTCCCGGGAGGACCCGGGAGTCGAGTACCGGGTTGTAGCCGGCGGCAGGGAAAGACGGCTATCCTCATTGCACGGCTTGCAGGCCCTGCCTCCGGAATGCACCCATGTGCTGATCCACGACGCAGCCCGGCCCTTTGTCGGGGCCCGGCTCATCAACCGGGTCATCAGCGCTCTTGAGCAGGGAGCCCAGGGGGTCGTGCCAGGTCTGGCGGTGACCGACACCATTAAGCAAACCGCGGGATCCAAGCTCTTGACCTTGCCCCGGAATACCCTTTATAGCATACAGACCCCCCAGGGATTCGACAAAAAAACCATACTTGAGGCTCACAAAAAATATATGAACCAAAGCATCCCGATCACTGACGATGCTTCTTTACTGGAAGAAAACGGCGGGGAGGTCCAACTGGTGGGGGGAGAACCGGAAAACCGGAAAATCACCCACTCCCGGGACCTGCTGCTTCTGCAGGAGCCAAAAGACTTGCACTTCCGATCCTGTATCGGCTGGGGTTACGATGTCCATCGCTTTGCTCCGGGAAAACCCATGAAACTGGGAGGAATCCCGATTGCTAACGGCCCGGAGGTCCTGGCCCATTCCGACGGCGACGTTCTCATCCATGCCCTGATCGACGCCATCCTCGGTTGTCTGGGACATGGAGATATCGGAGAGCTTTATCCAGATACAGATCCTGCACTCACGGATATCTGCAGCGGTATTCTCCTCAGGGAAGTCCTGACCACAGCCCGGAAAAACTGTCTGACCCTGGATCATCTGGACCTGACGATCATCACCCAGACCCCGAAGATCGGTCCCTGGAAAAACCAGATCAAAAAGAACCTGGTCTCGTTGCTGGAAATTGAACCGGAACGGATCAACCTGAAGGCCACCACCGAAGAAAAGCTCGGCTTCACCGGCCGCAAAGAGGGTATCAAGGCCGTTGCTCAGGTGCTGGGACATTTTGAAAGCAACCCTGATCCAACCTAAGCTTTTGTGCGATATTTATTATAAATCTATAAATTTTTTCGGCTCGGCGAAAAAATTTGGAGAGAAAATTTCATGGAGTCTGCATGAAGTTCCAGAACACCCTGACCGGGCAAAAGGAACCCTTCGTCCCGCATCAGGAAGGAAAGGTCAAATTGTACGTCTGCGGCATTACCGCCTACGACTATTGTCATCTCGGTCATGCCCGGGCCGCCGTCGTCTTTGATGTTCTGGTCCGTTTTCTGCGCTTTTCAGGATACGAGGTCCTCTTTATCCGCAATTTCACCGACGTGGATGACAAAATCATCAATCGGGGCAAAGAATCCAACCTCAGCTCCCAGGAAGTCGCCGAGCGTTTCATCGCGGCCTACTACGAAGACATGGAGCGCCTGGGCGTCCTGCCAGCCGATGTCGAACCCAGGGCCACCGAACACATCCAGGTCATGCAGGATTTGATCCAGAAACTTATTGACACGGGTCACGCCTACGCCACTCCGGCCGGGGATGTCTACTTCAGGGTCAGGTCTTTCCCTGATTACGGGCGGCTCTCCGGACGGAACATAGAAGAGCTCAAAAGCGGGGTCAGGATCGAACCAGGTGAAGACAAGGAAGATCCCCTGGATTTTGCCCTCTGGAAGAAGGCCGGACCCGACGTTCCTTCCTGGCCCAGTCCCTGGGGCGACGGCAGGCCCGGCTGGCATATCGAGTGCTCCGCCATGAGCGAAAAGTATCTGGGACTTCCTCTGGACATCCATGGGGGCGGACAGGATCTGGCCTTTCCCCACCATGAAAACGAGAGGGCCCAGAGCGAGGCCGCCAGCGGTAAGACATTCGTCAGATACTGGCTGCACAACGGGTTTGTCCGGGTCAATCAGGAGAAGATGGCCAAGTCCCTGGGCAACTTCATCACCATCCGGGACATCATGCAAGAGTACCTGCCCGAGGTGCTCAGGTTCTTCCTGCTCGGCAAACACTACAGAAGCCCCCTGGATTTCACCTGGGAGAGGCTCCAGGAATCGGAGAGGGGGTTCAAGCGTCTGCTTGAGACCGCATGGCAGACCGGGCAGGCCCTGGAAAACCAAAAGTGGTCCGCAACCGACCTTCCGGAGGAAATCGACCGGGAGTTTCGGACCGCGGCCGGACTCTGGCGGGAAAGCCTGGAGGATGACCTGAACACCGCAGCGGCCCTGGGACACCTGTTCAGCATGAACCGCTTGATCAATCGGATTCTGGACCAGAAGAAATGGCGCAAGAGCCAACAGGCCGGAGAGATCTTCTCCGCATTTCTGGACGAACTGGAGACACTTGGTCGAATCCTCGGCCTGCCCTTTGCAGACCCTGAACGAGTGCTCTCTTCCCTGCGCAAATCCAGAGCCGACCGCAAAAACATCGACCCCGCAGAAGTAGAGAAGCTCATAGCCAAGCGGCAAAAAGCCAGGCAGGACAAAAATTTTGAACAGGCGGACCTGATCCGCAACCGGCTGGTGCAGATGGGGGTCGCTCTGAGGGACACACCCTCGGGTCCGGTCTGGGAAGTGGAATAGGGGCAGGCCGCTGTGCCTGCCTTTGTCTGGAAATCAAAGCATCAGGGGGCGTGTATGCATTCATCAGAACTGGCCCGGAAGATCAAGCCCTTCCTGGCCATGGACGTCCTGGAATCGGCCCAGAAGCTGGAAGCCGAAGGGCAGGACATCGTCCACCTCGAAATAGGAGAACCAGACTTCGAGACCCCTGTCTGTATCAAGGAGGCCGCAATCAAGGCTTTGCAGGACGGCCGAACCCACTACACCCACAGCCTGGGCCTTCTCGAGCTGCGGGAGGCTATCTGTGAAGACTATTTCAAACGCTATAAGGTAGCGATTCATCCGGACCAGATCGTGGTCACCTCCGGCACGTCCCCGGCCATGCTCCTCTGTTTTGCCGCGCTCCTGGAACCGGGTGATTCGGTGATCATCTCCGATCCGGGCTATGCCTGCTATGCCAATTTCATCCTCCACGCTCGCGGAATCCCCGTTCCGGTTGCAGTCAACGAAGAAGACGGCTTCCAGTTCCGGGTTCAGGACATTCGCCAAAAGATCGAGACCAAGACCAGGGCGGTCATGATCAACTCACCGGCCAACCCCACCGGCACTCTTCTCTCCAAAGAACGGATGGAGCAGCTGGCCGGGCTCGAGCCTTGCATCCTGTCCGACGAGGTCTATCACGGTCTGGAGTACGGGGAAAAAGGGCATTCCATACTGGAGTTTACCGACCGGGCCTTTGTGTTTAACGGTTTTTCCAAGCTCTACGCCATGACCGGCTGGCGCCTCGGCTATGCGATCGCACCCTGGACGTTTGCCCGTGATCTCCGGAAGCTGGCCCAAAACCTGTTCATCTGCGCCCCGGCCATGAACCAGTGGGCCGGAATCGCCGCCCTCAAAGAGGCCGGCCCGGATGTATCCCGGATGGTCAAGACCTACGATCAACGCCGGAAATTCATGCTCAGCCGCCTCAAGGAGCTGGGCTTCGGGATCAAGACGGAGCCCAAGGGGGCCTTTTACATCCTGGCCAACAGCCAGAGATTCGGTACCGACTCCTGCAAACTGGCCTTCGACATCCTGGAGAAGGCCCATGTCGGGGTCACCCCGGGCATCGATTTCGGCCGAAACGCCGAAGGCTTTCTGCGCTTTTCCTATGCCAATTCCCTTGAAAACATAAAGCTGGGCATGGACAGGTTGCAAGAATACATCGAGATGCGGGGGAAAGAGGCGTAGGGGCAGAGGGCTTAGAGCATAGGGAAGAAATTAAAGACAGATGAAGGAAGTGGGATGGCGGAGGTCGGAAAGAAGCATAGGGCATGGGGAAGAAGACGAAGGACAGAAGAGAGAGGTCAGAGGTCAGCTTTGCCTCTGGCAAAGCTGACATATGATTAATTAATATATAAGAATTTATTGGCCTGCAGTTTAACTCATCATGCTGAAGTCCGTCTTTGCCAGTTTGATCAATGGAGAAACTCCAGTTTTTAGGATCGGCACCCTCTTTTCGAACCGGTCATCAGGGTTCTCTT
>JAIPER010000079.1 GCA_021737115.1 Desulfohalobiaceae bacterium | reverse complement strand
ATCATGCTGAAGTCCGTCTTTGCCAGTTTGATCAATGGAGAAACTCCAGTTTTTAGGATCGGCACCCTCTTTTCGAACCGGTCAGCAGGGTTCTCTTGCGCGCCCCTCGCTGAGAGGTTCTCTGGTTCTCTTTGGCTCGCGACATGGGGGAAACCGGACCGTGTCTCATGACTAAAACCATAAATCCGCAAAGAGTTCTCGATTGTGAAGTTTCATATGAGTGGTCAGAGGTCAGTAAATCCAAAGAATTACAGAAGCAAAAAGTCGCTTGAAGCGTTCACTCAAGACTTTTTGCAGATGCGTCCAAGTAGTTGTCTCTCTATCAAAGAAATCTATAAGATCAAAATACTTCGTATACAATAACCAACGATTAAAGTAGGTTTTGGTATGAACAGACAGAAAAAAAAGATCGCAGCCATCACAACAGCGGTTTTTGCTTACATCCAGGCCCAGGAAGAGGTTGCCCGTCAGGAAGCGGCTCAGGAGGAGAGAGCACAATCTTGGACCAGACCCTACCCGGTGGTCAGCCCCTGGGCCCTGTCCGGCCGGCAGACTATCATGGACTGGAGGCGGCATTTGCAGTTTCGGATGCGCTAATTATAAAAATTTTCCGTCTGCGGAAAATTTTTATTGCGGAAAATTTTTATAAGGAGACAAGACATGACAGAACAACACGGAGTACTGCAAGCAGGCAGGCTGGAGGAAGAGGTCCAGGTGAACAATCCCCTCAAGATCCAGGACCTGACCTTCAGGGACGGTCACCAGTCCCTTTTTGCCACCCGGGGGCGGACAGAGGACATGATACCCATCGCCGAGGAGATGGACAAGGTCGGTTTTTTCGCTTTGGAGGTCTGGGGCGGGGCCACCTTTGACGCAACCCACCGTTTCCTGGCCGAGGATCCCTGGGAGAGAATCAGGACTCTGAAGAAATACATCACCAGGACCCCGTTTTCCATGCTCCTCAGAGGCCAGAATTTGGTGGGCTACCGCAACTATGCCGATGATGTGGCCGAGGCCTTTGTCGAGCGCTGCTGCGTCAACGGGATCGATGTCTTTAGGGTCTTCGACGCCCTGAACGATTTCCGGAACTTTCAGACCGTGGTCAAGGTCATCAAGGAACAGGGCAGGCACTTTCAGGGCTCGATCTGCTACTCCCTGACCGAGAGCAAGATGGGGGGCGAGGTCTACAACCTGCAGTATTATCTGGACAAGGCCAAAGAACTGGAGGAAATGGGCGCGGACACCATCTGCATCAAGGACATGGCCGGACTCATCGCACCCTATGACGCCTACAGCCTGGTCAAGGCCCTGAAGGAAACCGTCAGGGTCCCGATCCATCTGCACAGCCACTTCACCTCGGGTATGGCGGATATGTCCATGCTCAAGGCCATAGAAGCCGGGGTGGATATCATCGATGTCTGCCTTTCCCCCTGGGCCTACCGGACCTCCCATATCGGGCTGGAGCCCCTGGTAGCCGCCCTTCAGGGCACGAACCGGGATACCGGCTTCGACCTGAAGCAACTGACCGGCTGCGCCGATCATTTCAACAAGATCTCGCCCAAGTACAGGCATCTCCTGGACGACCGCATGTCCATCATCGACACCAATGTCCTTTTGCATCAGACCCCGGGCGGGATGCTCTCCAACCTGGTCAATCAGCTGCGGGAGATGGACGCCCTGGACAAACTGGATCAGGTCTTTCAGGAACTGCCCCGGGTTCGCAAAGAGCTGGGACAGGTGCCCCTGGTCACCCCCACCAGCCAGATCGTGGGCATCCAGACCGTGAACAACGTCCTCTTCGACACGCCGGACGAGCGCTACAAGATGATCACCGCCCAGGTCAAGGATCTCTGCTTCGGACTCTACGGCAAGACCCCGGCTCCCATAGACCCCGAAGTCCGCAAGAAGGCCCTGAAGGGCTACCCCCGCGGGGAAAAGCCGATCACCGGACGGCCGGCCGATGTCCTGGAACCCGAGATGGAAAAGGCCAGAGAGGAGGTCAAGGATCTGGCCAGGGATATCGACGACGTCCTGATCTACGCCCTGTATCCGACCACAGGTAAACGCTTTCTGCGCTGGAAGTACGGCCTGGAAGAGGTGCCTGCGGAGTGCAAACCCAGGACCTTCGAGGATGTCCAGGAAGAGCAGGAGCTGGTGGAGAAAGCCAGGAAGGGCATGCTCCAGGAAAAACCGGTGGAGCATGTTCCGGAAAAAGGACCGGGCCTGCAATCCTTCAATGTCTTTGTGGACGACGAGTATTACCAGGTGGAGGTGGAGATGACCGGCGGCGGGCCGGTTCTGACCTCGATCAGCCCGCAGGTCCGGGAAGAGGCCGCCAAGTCGGCTGCTCCCCCGGAAACAGCGGTTCAACCGGAGAAAGCAAAAGAGAAAGAGACAAAACCGGAACCGGCCGGCACCAAGGCGGCACCGGCCGAGGGAACCGAAGTGGAGGCGCCCATGCCCGGCATGATCATCCGCTTTGAAGTTCAGGAAGGGGACGAGGTCGGTGAGGGAGACCCCCTGCTCATCCTGGAGGCCATGAAGATGGAGAACTCCATAGACGCCCCGGTCTCCGGCCGGATCAAAGAGATCCGGTTCAAGGATGGGGACAGTGTCAAAAAAGGCGACGTCATGGTGGTTATCGGGTGAAGTAGCATAGGGCATAGAGCAGAAGGCCAAGGGCAGAAGGAAGATGCCGGCATGCCGGAATAACAGTGGTCAGCCCTGCCTCTGGCAAATCTGACATATAACATCGAATATTTATTATAATACACAGGCATGCTCTTATGCTGATGTTGAAGTCCATAACTGCCAGTTTGATCAATGAAGAAACTTACCATGCAAACAATCCAAAATCCAAAATCCAAAATCTAAAATTCTATAACAGCTGATATAAGGAGGAAGAATATGCATCAGAGAAAAAAGATAACCGTGGTCGGGGCCGGATTTGTCGGAGCTACCGCGGCCCACTGGGCTGCTTCCAAGGAGTTGGGGGATGTCTGCATCTTCGATATCGTGGAGGGGCTGCCCCAGGGCAAGGGCCTGGATCTGCTCCAGGCCGCGCCGGTAGAGGGCTTTGATTCCCGGGTCACGGGCACCAACGACTATGCGGACACCGCGGGTTCGGATATTGTGATCATCACCGCCGGCCTGCCCCGGAAACCCGGCATGAGCCGCGACGATCTCCTGGCCAAGAATTCGGCCATCGTCAAGGAAGTCACCCGGAATGTGGTCAAGCATTCTCCGGATTCTATTCTGATCATCGTCTCCAACCCTCTGGATGCCATGGTCTATGTAGCCCACAAGACGAGCGGCTTTCCCGCCGGCCGGGTGATCGGCATGGCCGGGATCCTGGACTCGGCCAGGTTCAGAGCCTTTATCGCCCAGGAACTTGATGTCTCGGTGGAAGACGTGAACGCCTTTGTCCTCGGCGGCCACGGCGATTCCATGGTCCCCCTGCCCAGGTTCAGCACCGTGGCCGGGATCCCTCTGCCGGAACTGCTGTCTGCGGAAAAGATCGAGGCCATGGTCGACAGGACCAGGAACGGGGGCGCGGAAATCGTCGGTCTCTTAAAAACCGGTTCCGCCTTTTTCGCCCCATCGGCATCGGCCGTGCAGATGGCGGAGTCCATTTTGAAAGACAAGAAGCGGATTCTTCCCTGTGCCGCCTACTGCGACAAGGAATACGGAGTCGGCGGCTATTATGTGGGCGTGCCGGCCAAGCTGGGCGGAAATGGCGTGGAAGAGATCATCGAGATCAATCTCAGGCCCGAGGAAAAGGAAAATTTTCAGAAATCGGTTGACGCGGTGAAAAAACTCGTAGCAGAAATGGAGCGTTAACTTCTGAACGAAATAGTCAAAAGGAGCTGGTGATGGCGGATAAGAAATATCGAGTCTTGATTGCCAAACCCGGACTGGATGGGCATGACCGGGGGGCGAAGTGCATCGCCCGGGCCTTGAGGGACGCCGGGTTCGAGGTTGTCTACACCGGAATCAGGCGGAGCCCGGAAGAGATCGCTGTGGCCGCTGTCCAGGAGGACGTGGATGCAGTAGGTTTGTCTTCGTTGTCCGGGGCCCATCTCCAGCTTTTCCCAAAGGTTCTGGAGTCTCTGAAAAAACATGACGCCGCCGATATCCCGGTTATCGGCGGAGGGATTGTCCCGGATGAGGATATCGCCATCTTGAAGGAACAGGGCATTCAAGCCGTCTTCACGCCCGGGACCTCCTTGGCTGATATCATCACGACTTTTCAATCGGTCTGTCACAAATAGGCCGGTTGCTGGTCTATTGTGCTAAACGTGCATCTGCCGATCCTTTTTTATACTTACGGGAGGAATACATTGCCATAAACACTGTATGCTAAACGATCACCGCCAAGATTTTTAAAAACTGTAACCTCAATGGATGACGACCGTAAGTATGGATATAGACCAGATCATTGATGGCGTGGCCCGCAGGAACAATCGGGCCATAGCCAAAGGCATTTCCCTGGTGGAAAACGGAGACGAACGGACCGACCGGCTTCTGACCTCCCTGGACCAGAGCCTGATAGATGAAGCCGTGGTCCTTGGCATAACCGGGCCACCAGGAGCCGGAAAGTCGACCTTGACCGACAAACTGGTCAAGACCAGCCGCAAATTGGAAAAACGGATCGGCGTGGTGGCCATCGATCCCTCTTCCCCCCTGACCGGAGGCGCGATTCACGGGGACAGAATAAGGATGATGCAGCACGCCCTGGATACGGATGTGGTCGTCAGGTCCATGGCCACCAGAGGACGTCTGGGAGGACTCTGCGCCTCGGCCGGCGCCAGTGTCCGGATCATGGCTGCCGGCGGGTGCAACCCCATTATTATAGAAACGGTCGGGGTGGGCCAGTCGGAAATGGACATTATCAGCCTGGCCGACGTGACCGCCCTTGTCTCGGCTCCGGGACTGGGCGATGACATCCAAGCCCTGAAGGCGGGCCTGCTGGAGGTGGCCGATATCATGGTCGTCAACAAGGCCGATAAGCCGGGAGCGGAGATGCTGGCCATGGAGCTTTCGGAGGTGGCCCGGGAAAAGGGCAGAGAGGTGGTCAAGACTGTAGCCTCCGAAGGCACGGGTGTCGAGGAACTCCTGCAGACCATGCTCTCCATTTTCGAGCAGCAGAAGGCTTCCGGGGAGAGCAGACGCAGGCGCCGGGAGGCCAGAGAGCGGGAGGTGGTCGACTGGGCCCTGGAAATGCTCCGACCGGTGCTCAGAGAGCGGGGGGCCGAAGACGGGGGAGAGTACAGCGGCGACCCCAGGGTCAGGGCCAAGGCGATCGTTGAGGGGATTCTGGGCGACGGTGAGTCAGTGAATCAGTGAGTCAGTGAATCAGTGAGTCAGTGAATCAGTGAATCAGTAAGTCAGTGAATCAGGGAATCAGTGAATCAGTAAGTCAGTGAATCAGGGAATCAGTGAATCAGTAAGTCAGTGAATCAGGGAATCGGTGAATCAGTGTATCAGTGAGCCTGTGATTTGAAAATCCTGGAATGCTGGAAATGGCAGAAGAGAAAGGTCAGATGTCAGCCCTGCCTCTGGCCGCAGACGCCCAGTTTGATCGAAAAAGAAACCTTGAGTCACCTCCTCCGTCATTCCGGTAAAAGAACGTCATCCCGGACCCCGATCCGGGAGCCGGAATCCAGTCTGAAAATGTAAGAGCTGGACCCCGGCCTACGCCGAGGTGACTGAGTAAGAAAATCTAGTTTCATATGCTATGAGTGGACAGAGGTCAGAGATCGAGGGCAGCCTGGAGCATGGGGCAGAGAGCAACAGGGTCAAGAAGAGAGTCATGGCCTGATCGGATATACTGATCCAACTTGACTTTTGTCTATACCAGAAGTTGGCACAAATTCAGAGCTCTTTCCAGTGAGCTGAAATTTGTACGATTTTTTGGACACTTTAGTGTGACTTATCTGTACCTTGAGGTTTCAGGTGTCAGATTTTAAGCCATTGATATTGTAAATCTTTTCTTTCCCTGACACCTGAAGCCTGACACCTGAAACCTGTGAAATGTCCAATTTTGAAGTCAAATCAATCATTTTAAGCAGTTAACTCTCATAATTGGTACAGGTGTACGAAGTCTGAAATTGGAGCAGTATAGGTTTCAAATTCGAAGGAGTCAGCGGCTTGCTTATGCTTCAACCGTGAACGGTGAACCTGTAACCTTATGGATCAGAGGTCACAGGACAGATGTCGGAAATCTGATATAAATATTCAATACTGCGAGGTACAGGGGTTATGGCCAAACATCCGAAGCTGCAGGAATGGGAAGAAGAGGTACTGGGCAAGGTCCTGAGTAAGTTCCCTGAACGGAAAAAAGAATTCAAGACAGTCGGGGAGTTGGAGCTGAGCCGGCTTGGACTGCCCAGGGAGATCGACGACGACTACCTCCGGAAGCTGGGGTTTCCAGGTCAGTACCCGTTCACCAGGGGGGTCCAGCCGACCATGTATCGCTCCAGGCTGTGGACCATGCGGCAGTACGCCGGTTTTTCCAATGCCGCGGAGACGAACAGGCGCTACCGTTACCTGCTGGAGCAGGGACAGACCGGTTTGTCCGTGGCCTTTGATCTGCCCACCCAGATCGGCTACGACTCGGATCATGCCATGAGCATGGGCGAGGTCGGCAAGGTCGGGGTGGCCATCGACTCCCTGGCCGATATGGAAGCCCTCTTCGATCAGATCCCCCTGGAGAAGGTCTCGACCTCGATGACCATCAACTCGCCAGCCGCCATTCTTCTGGCCATGTACGTCGCGGTGGGGGAAAAGCAGGGGGTTCCCAAGGAGAAACTCACGGGCACCATCCAGAACGAAGTCCTCAAGGAGTATGTGGCCAGGGGCACCTATATTTTTCCGCCCAAGCCCAGCCTCCGCCTGGTGACCAATATCTTCGAGTGGTGCGGGGAAAACACCCCGAACTTCAACACCATCTCCATCTCCGGATACCATATGCGTGAAGCCGGCTGCACCGCGGTCCAGGAGGTCGCCTTCACCATGGCCAACGGCTGCGCCTATGTCCAGTCCGCTCTGGACGCAGGCCTGGACATCGATAAGTTCGGGCAGCGCCTCTCCTTCTTCTTTGCCTCGACCACGGATCTTTTGGAGGAAGTGGCCAAGTTCAGGGTGGCCAGGCGGATGTGGGCCAGATTGATGAAGGACCGCTTCAAGGCCAAAAACCCCAAGAGCTGGATGCTCAGGTTCCACACCCAGACCGCCGGACACACCCTGACTGCCCAGCAGATCGACAACAACGTGGTCCGGGTGACCCTCCAGGCCCTGGCCGCGGTTCTGGGCGGGACCCAGTCCCTGCACACCAACTCCAAGGACGAAGCCCTGGCCCTGCCGACCGAGGACTCGGTCCGCACCGCTCTGCGCACCCAGCAGATCATCGCCCACGAGTCCGGAGTGGCCAACAGCATCGATGTACTGGGCGGCTCCTACCTTCTGGAAGAGTTGACGGACAAGATAGAACAGGAGGCCGAAGCGCTCCTCAGCAAGGTGGATGATATGGGCGGTGTGGTCCCGGCCATTGAGCAGGGATTTATCCAGCGCTGCATAGAGGACGCTTCCTACGAATACCAGAAGAAGATCGAGAGCAAGGAGCGGATCGCCGTCGGCGTGAACGAGTTTCAGAGCAAAGAGGACGTCAAGGTCCCCATCCTGCGGATCGATCCGGAGGTGGAACGGGCCCAGGTGGAAGGGGTCAAAACGGTCAGGCAAAACCGGGACGAGGCCAAGGTCCAATCCGCTCTGGGCAGTCTGAAGGACACGGCCCAAGGCGAGGGGAACCTGATGCCCCTTATCGTGGATGCCGTGCACGCCTACGCCACCATCGGGGAGATCAGCGGCGTGCTGCGGGAAGTCTTTGGAGAACACCGGGACTGATATCCGGTTTTGCCCTCCAGACAAGAAGTCTGGAGGCAAAACCGGATATAGGGCTGAAACAATCGGAAACAAAGCCTGATGGACTCTTGCTTACAAGGACTATTTTCAGAAAAAGGCAAGTTGGATCAGCATACAAAGGTGAAAGACATGAGCACTCAAGACAAGATCGAGGAACTCAAAGCGAAGGAAGAGCAGATGCTGCAGATGGGCGGGGCCAAGGCCGTGGCCAAGCACAAGGCCAAGGGTAAGCTCACGGCCAGGGAACGGCTCGATCTCTTCTTTGATCCTGGCACCTTCCAGGAGACGGACATGTTCGTCAAGCACCGCTGCGTGAACTTCGGGATGGAAGAGGTGGACATCCCTTCCGAAGGCGTGGTCACTGGCTACGGCCTGGTCAACGGCAGGTCGGTCTGCGCCTATTCCCAGGATTTTACCGCTCGGGCGGGCAGCCTCGGCGAGATGCACTCCAAAAAGATCTGCAAGATTATGGACCTGGCCCTGAAATCCGGGGTACCCATGGTCGGGTTCAACGACTCCGGCGGAGCCAGGATCCAGGAAGGGGTGGATGCCCTCTCCGGGTACGGGCAGATATTCTTCCGCAACTCCAACGCCTCCGGGGTCATCCCCCAGATTTCGGCCATTATGGGGACCACAGCCGGCGGAGCGGTCTATTCGCCGGCCATGACCGATTTCGTGTTCATGGTCAAAAAGGAGAGCTACATGTTCATCACCGGTCCGGGGGTCATCAAATCCGTGACCGGAGAGGAGGTCAGCTTCGAAGACCTGGGCGGGGCCGAGGCCCATACCCGGAAGAGCGGGGTGGCCCATTTCGCCTGTGAAAGCGATGCAGACGCCATTGACCGGATCAAGGAGCTTTTGACCTATCTGCCCCAGAACAATCTGGAAGACCCGCCCCGGGCCGAACCCGAGGACAGCCCGACACGGGAAGACCCGGCCCTGGACGAGATCATCCCGGATAATCCCAACCGGGCCTACGACATGAAGAAAGTGATCGCCTCCATCGTGGACAACGGCCGCTTCTTCGAGCCTCACGCCGAGTACGCCAGAAACATGATCGTCGCCCTGGCCCGCCTGAACGGGCAGCCCATCGGGATCATCGCCAATCAGCCCATGGTTTACGCAGGCTGCCTGGACATCGATGCCTCGGACAAGGCCACCCGCTTCATCCGCTTCTGCGATGCCTTCAATATCCCGCTTTTAACCATTGCCGACGTCCCGGGCTACCTCCCGGGCACCCAGCAGGAATGGGGAGGGATCATCAGGCACGGGGCGAAACTGCTCTGGTGCTATTCCGAAGCCACGGTTCCCAAGCTGCTCCTGGTGACCCGCAAGTCTTACGGAGGCTCCTATCTGGCCATGTGCTCCAAGGACCTGGGGGCCGACGAGGCCCTGTCCTGGCCGACCGGCGAGATTGCGGTCATGGGGGCCGGGGGGGCAGCGGAAATCATTCACCGGAAGGAGATTAAAGAGGCCGACGATCCCGAGGCCAGGCGCAAGGAGAAGATCGCGGAATACGAAGAGCTCTTTTCCAACCCTTACCGGGCGGCCAACCGGGGCTATATCGACGGGGTCATCCGCCCGAGCCGGACCAGACCGCGGCTCATCGCGGCCCTGGAGTTCTTAAGGACCAAACGGGAGATCAGGGCTCCGAAGAAACACGGCAATATTCCCATGTGATGCCAATTCGCCACCGACGAGGCTTTTTCTTTCAATTATGAAGTGGCCGTATGGCCTGCGATGTGCCGGATTGCTCAGTCGGCGAATTGGCATACAGGG
The DNA here is from genome assembly GCA_021737115.1 of Desulfohalobiaceae bacterium. Lineage (GTDB taxonomy): Bacteria > Desulfobacterota > Desulfovibrionia > Desulfovibrionales > Desulfothermaceae > JAABTT01. The sequence continues at coordinate 1,439 of JAIPER010000079.1, read as the reverse complement.
AATATTGCGGTCCTGGGTTCGACGTCATTTGATTACGCTGATCATACTTTAAATTTGTTAAATAGATACCAGTAGTTGGCCCAAAATCAGACATCAGGTCCAGGCATGATTGATAGATTGAAGCGGTGGCAGGTTAAAAAGAAATGTTGGGGCCAACTACTGGTATATGAGGTGAAAAATCATGTTACAGAAAATCGATCACCTGGGAATAGCGGTTAAATCACTGGACGAGGCCGTGGCCCATTACGAGAACGTCATGGGCGTTCCCTGCGAAAAGAAGGAAGTCATCGAGTCCCAGAAGGTGCGGACCGCTTTTTTTGCCGTGGGCGACACCCATATCGAACTCCTGGAGCCGACCTCCGACGACAGCCCCATCGCCAAATTTCTGGAAAAAAACGGAGAGGGTCTGCATCATGTGGCCTACTATACCGACCATCTGGAGGAACAGCTCAAACAGGCGGAAGAGGCGGGGTGCAGACTGATCAACAGAGAACCGGTCCCCGGGGCCGGGGGCAAGCGAATCGCCTTTCTCCATCCCAAATCCACCTATGGGGTTTTGACTGAATTTTGCACCAAAGACGAGTAACCAAGGAGGCAAGCCATGGCTGCAGGAAAAAAGCACGGTGTTTATCAGCTGAAGGTCACTCTTGACGGGATAAAACCCCCAATATGGAGGCGGATACTGATTGCAAGCCATGTTGATCTGGAGCAGCTGCATGATACCATCCAGACTGCTATGGGTTGGACAGACAGCCATCTCCATCAGTTCGTATCCGGCAGGACATGCTATGGCCTTCCGGATGATGATTTCGGCATGGAAGTAGAAGACGAAAAAAAGTATACGGTCTCCCAGTTGTTGAAAAAGGAAAAGGACAAGTTGAAGTACGAATATGATTTTGGGGACTCCTGGGAACACACCGTCCTTTTGGAGAAGATTCTGCCGGCCGACGACCAGGGCCGCCTCCCCAGGTGCATAAAAGGCAAGCGGGCCTGTCCGCCGGAGGATTGCGGCGGGATCTGGGGATACCAGGAGATGCTTGAAGTATTGAACGATCCTTCAGACCCGGAATATGAAGACACGCTTGAATGGCTTGGGGAGAAATTTGATCCGGAGCATTTCGATGTAGATGAAGTGAATAAGGAGTTGGCCGGTTCTTTTTAACTGGTTTGGCGGTGAGGAGCAAAGCATGAAGATACACGAATACCAGGCCAAGGAACTGTTTTCAAGATACGATATCCCGGTGCCCGGGGGCGGGGTGCCCGGCAACGGTCAGGAAGCCGCGGCCGCGGCCGAAGAACTGGGCGCTTATCCGGTGGTGGTCAAGGCCCAGATCCATGCCGGGGGGCGGGGCAAGGGCGGAGGGGTCAAGCTGGCCCAGTCCGGGGAGGAGGCGTCTTCTCTGGCCAGGGAGCTGATCGGCAAGCGGTTGATCACCCCC
>JAIPER010000078.1 GCA_021737115.1 Desulfohalobiaceae bacterium | reverse complement strand
AGTGCCGCTGCTGACGAAAATAGCCGCCTCCGTGCCCAGCATATCGGCAGCCAATGATTCCAGGTGATTGACGGTCGGATCTTCGCCGTAGACGTCATCCCCCACCTCGGCCCTGTTCATGGCGGCCAGCATGCCCGGAGTGGGCTTGGTCACGGTATCGCTTCTTAAATCGATCGGTTTCATGGTTTTCCTTAAATAAAGGTTGCTTGTTGTGCGATCTGAAAGTTCTTGACATTATTCTTCGCTTTTATAAAAGTCAAATGCCAGCCCTGCCTCTGGCAGGCCTGACATATAATTAATTAATTTATATAAGAATATTTAGCCACGCTATTATGGTAATTGGGTAGAAGTCCATAATTGCCAGTTTGATCGAAATGAAACTTTAATCCGGGCTTTTGGCACCCTATAACCACATCCATGGATTCTTTGCTGCAGATACAAGACCTGTCCGTGCGCTTCAACACCCCGGAAGGCCCGGCCCGAGCCGTGGACCGGGTCAGCTTCGACCTGGCCCGGGGAGAGACCCTGGGGCTGGTGGGCGAGTCCGGCTGCGGGAAGAGTGTCACTGCCCTCAGTATCCTGGGGCTCATCCCTGATCCCCCGGGAAAAATAGAACAGGGGAAGATCCTCTTTTCCGGAAAAGACCTCGTAACCCTCGACCAGGACCGGTTGCGCCGGATTCGAGGGAACAGGATATCGATGATCTTTCAGGAACCCATGACCTCCCTGAACCCGGTGCTGACCATCGGCCGCCAGGTGATGGAACCCCTTCTGACCCACAAGGGATTGAGCCGCTCAGAGGCCGAAGAGGAAGCCGTCCGCTGGTTGAAACGGGTCAAGATCCCCGGGGCCGAAAGCCATCTGCGAAGTTACCCGCACCAGCTCTCCGGAGGCATGCGCCAGAGGATCATGATCGCCATGGCCATGGCTGTCCGACCAGAGATTCTTCTGGCCGACGAACCGACCACGGCCCTGGATGTGACCATTCAAGCCCAGATCCTGTCCTTGATGCTCGAACTGAAAAAGGAGAGCAACTCCTCGCTGCTGCTCATCACCCATGACATGGGAGTCGTGGCCCAGATGGTCTCCAGGGTGGTGGTCATGTATGCCGGACAGGTGGTCGAACAGGCCCGGACCGAGGCCTTGTTCCAGAATCCGGGTCATCCCTACACCCGGGGACTGCTCAAATCCATGCCCAGACTCAAGCGGCAGAAAAAACGAGAAAAAATAAGGCTGGAGGAAATCCCGGGCACGGTTCCCCGCCTGACCGAACAGATAGCCGGCTGCAAGTTCTTTGAGCGTTGCCCCTGCGCCTTTGACCGCTGCCGGGAAAGCCGGCCCGGGCTGCGAAAAGTCCAGTCGGACCACTTTGCCAGGTGCTGGCTCGTGGAGACCTCTTGAATGTCGAATTGAATGTACAAAAGCCTATGCCCTTGCTACAAGTCAGCAACGTCAGCAAACACTTTCCCCTGGGAGGCGGGCTTCTTACCAAGCCCAGGCGCTGGGTCCGGGCCGTGAATGCGGTTTCCTTCGCCCTGTCCAGGGGAGAAATCCTTGGCCTGGTCGGGGAATCCGGCTGCGGGAAATCCACCCTGGGCCGGATTCTTCTCGGATTGATCAAACCGGACACCGGGTCCGTCCTGTTCCAGGGCCGGGACCTTTACAGCCTGGAGAAAAAGGAACTGACCCTTGTGCGCCGCAAGATGCAGCTCATCTTCCAGGACCCCTACTCCAGCCTGGACCCCCGGATGCGGGTCGAGTCCATCATCACCGAGCCCCTGCGGGTCAATCCAGATGTGAATGCCGGCCAGAGGCGGGAAGTGGCTGCGGAACTTCTCCGGAAAGTGGGCCTGAATTCCGAAGACCTCAAAAAATATCCCCATGAATTCTCCGGGGGACAGAGGCAGCGGATCGGCATTGCCAGATCCCTGAGCGTCCGGCCCGAGCTGATCGTGGCCGATGAGCCGGTGAGCGCCCTGGACGTCTCCATCCAGGCCCAGATCATCAATCTCCTTCAGGACATCAAGGACGAGTTCAACCTGTCCTTTATCTTCATTGCACACGATTTGAGCGTGGTGGACCACTTCTGTGACCGCATCGCGGTCATGTATCTGGGACAGATCGTGGAGAGCGCTCCGGCTGCTGTCTTTGCCGTCAATCCGGGACATCCCTATACCCAGGCCCTGCTCTCGGCCGTGCCCCTGCCGGAACCCGGACTTGGCATCCAGCCTGAACTGATGGAGGGCGAGGTGCCAGACCCCTCCTGCCCGCCTCCGGGCTGCCCCTTTCATCCCAGGTGCGGCCATCAAGTCGAGCGCTGCCGGCAGCAGAGCCCCGAACTGACCGAAATCGACAAGAATCACTTCGTGGCCTGCTGGCAGCGGTGCTAAGAGGCTCTATACCAGAAGTTGGCATAATTTGCGGTTTGTATCTGCCTTCAATGAAACCTTATAGAAATCATGCAGGATAGGAGCTTCATTTTGGGCCAACTTCTGGTATCTACATAATGAAAACCTCAATTTATGACGACCATAAGTATAACCCGAAAAAATTCGGAGACATACAATGAAAATCACTGTAATCGGGGCCGGGGCCATGGGCAGCCTCTTCGGGGCCCTGCTGCACGAATCCGGAACAGATGTGGTCCTGTTTGATCTCTGGCAGGAGCATGTCCGGCGGATCAACCAGGAGGGACTGACGCTCTGCGGCCAGTGGGGCGAGAGAAGCCTCAAAATCATGGCTTCAAGCGATCCGGAGCAGATCAGGCCGGCCGATCTGGTCCTCGTCTTTGTCAAGTCGACGAACACTCCACAGGCGGCGAAAACAGCCGCCGCACTCCTGGCCCCGGAGGGCCTGCTCCTGACCCTGCAAAACGGGATGGGCAATGCCGAGGCCTTGGCCGCAGAGATCGATCCGGAGCAGATCCTGGTGGGCACCACCGCCCATGGGGCCCATGTACTTGGTCCCGGCCGTATCCGGCACGCCGGTCAGGGTGAAACCGTTGTCGGTTCCTGGCTGGTCAACGAAAAAACCATGGCCCGGGCCGAAGAGGTCTCCGCCTACTTCAACCAGGCCGGGATCAAGGCCAGGAGTTCAAAACGGGTCCTGGAAAACCTCTGGGACAAGCTGCTGGTCAATGTCGGGATCAACGCGGTGACCGCCCTGACCGGGACCAAAAACGGCCAGATCCTGGATCTGGAAGTCAGCAGACAGTTGTCTGCCGCCGCGATTCGAGAAGCCTCCCTCTTGGCGGCTTCCCTTGGGGTCAGGGTGCGGGAGAATCCGGTCGAGCATGTCTTCGCCGTGGCCGAAGCCACGACCGCCAACCGCTCCTCCATGGGTCAGGATGTGGACCGGCAGAGAAAAACGGAGATCGAGGCCATCAATGGCTATGTGGTCCGCGAGGCCGACAAGATCGGCTTGTCCGTTCCCGTCAACCTGACTCTGACCGGCCTGATCCAGACCCTTGAAGCGCACTATAAAGATATATAGACAGATATAAATTCAGAGATTCAATTTCAAACTTTATGCTAAAATATCGAAATTCGAATTTCGTGCTTCGAAGTTCTATTTCACGGTTTCGTGCCGGTGATCAGGCCGGATTCCGTGGGTCCGATGTAGGGCAGCCTGGCAATATCCCTGAATCCCGCTTCCTTGAGCATCTGCATCAGTTCCTGCTCCGAATAACTCCGGCCGCCGTCGGTTCCCAGGAGCATGTTCAGGGAAAACAGGGCCGGGAAAAAGGGACCGTCCCGGGTGTCATCGAGGATGAAATCGTGAATGATGATCTTTCCCCCGGGCTCTAAAACGGATTCGGTCTTTTCGATGATCCTCCGGCAATCGTCGGGGCCTTCCCCGTGGAGAACGTGGGAAAGCCAGGCAGCGTCGTACTTCCCGGGAAGATCCTCCCGGACATAGTCGCCGGAGACAAAGGAAATGCGGTCGCCCAGCTGAAAACGATCGATGATTCTTTCGGCAAAGGGCCTTGTTTCAGGCAAATCAAGGACCGTGGACCTGAGTCCGGGATTGTTCAGGCAGAAATGGATGGCATAGGTTCCTGGTCCGCCGCCTAAATCCAGCAGGTGCTTCCGGTCGCTCACGTCGACGTGAGACACCAGTTCCGGGGCGATGAGCATGGCGTTGTTGAACATCCCCATCAGAAAACTCTCCCGCCACTGCTTATCTTCAAAAGATCCGGTGCGCACCGGCCTTCCGCTTTTAACCGCCTCGTCCAGCCTGGCCCAGGACGGGACCAGATGGTGATGGTGCATGATCATGTGCCCGATGTACTCAGGAGAATCTTTGCTCAAATAGGCCTGAGCCGCTTCAGAGTTGGCAAACGCTTCCTCTTTCTTGATCAGCAGCCCCATGGCGGCCAGCCCGTTGAGCAGGCGGTCCATGGCATCGGGGTCGCAGGCGCAGGCCTCGGCCATCTCCTGACTGGTGAGCCGGCCCTGGCCGAGCCTGGTAAACAGGCCGAGCTTCACTCCGGCCTGCAGGGTACAGGCCTGCCAGTAGCAGCCTGAAATCTCGAGCAGCTTCCCGGGATGCATCTTGTTGTCCGTCATCGTTTTCTCTCTTTAGTGCTCAAGGCACTTTTTGTATACTGCTCCAACTTAGCTTTTTGCGAAATTTGGGCCTGGGCCCTTGGGGTCGTCAGTCTTTGTTGTAAAAACCAAAATTGGATCAGTTAATTAAAACCAATTACATAATGGATGTCCGTTATAAAAATTATTATATAAATTAATTAATTAATTATATGTCAGTGCGGCCTCTGGCCGCGCTGACAACTACCCCGGTTGAAGGGCGGACAGGAGCTCGGTTTCCAGCCTGGAATGGGTTTTTTGATCCAGTATCTTGCCGCCATGGACAGCGGTGACATAAAAGACATCCACTACCTGGGCCCCGGGAGTGGATATCTTGGCCAGCTGGATGGAGAGATCGAAGCGGTGCAGGACCTTGGATATGGTGTGCAGCACGCCGGTCCTCTCCCAGGTGTAGACCTCGATGACCGTATAGAAATCCGAGGCCTGCTCGTCGATGACCACTTTGTCTTCCTTGACCATCAGCGGATTGCTCAGGCCGATTCGATCCGGCCTGCTTTTCGCTAAAAGGGTTTCCAGCTGTTTTTCTCCGGTCAGGATCAGGGCCAGGTCCTTTCTGATCTTGTCCCAGAGCTTTTCAGGGTGAAGGGGGTCGGGGATCTGGTCGACGATAAGGATGTCCACGGCCACACCATAGCCCCGGGTGTAGATGTCCGCGGAGAGGATATTGACCCCATAGGCCCAGAAGACCCCGGTCAACAGGTCGAACAGCAGGGGGCGATCGTTGCAGATGAAGGTCGCCTCCCACATCTGGCCGGGAAGGGACCGGACGTCCAGGACCAGGGTCTGCTCCCGGAGCTTTTTTTCCAGCTGGTAATGCCGGTAAAACTCTTCCGGTTGACGGGCCAGGAGGTAACGGAAGGAAAGCCCTTCCAGCCAGGCCAAAACCTCCTCCAGCTCCGATCGGTCGGCCAGATGCTTCTGCAGATACTCGCGACAGGCCGCAATCCGGTTTGTGAGGTCGTTTTCCTGCCACTGTCTATTGTTCAAAAGATTTTCCACCTTGAAGAACAATTCGTTGATCAGCGATCTCCGCCAGGTGTTCCAGACCTGGGGTCCGGTCGCCCTGGAATCGGACACCGTCAGCAGATAGAGCATATACAAAGACTCCAGGCTGCCTATCTTCAGGGCGCAGCGTTCGATGGGCTTCTCGTCAAAGAGGTCTCTTTTCAGGGCCGTTTCAGCCAGCAGGACATGATTCTCCACCAGAGAGCTCAAGAGTGTGATCTCGGGTTCGGACACATGCAGCCTCCGGGCCAGCGGCACCACCAGGCGCGCTCCCCTTTCGGCATGACCGTGGCCGTGCCCCTTGCCCAGGTCATGGACGAGTCCTCCCAGAAAAAGGACCCGTTTGTTTTCGATGGCCCTGAATAGCTCCCGGGGATCCGGGCTTCCCGGAGCGGGTGCCGTCTCCTGTTCGGACCGGGTGATGGTGTGCAGTTCCTGAAGGGTCTTTAACAGATGCTCGTCGACCGTATAGATGTGATAGAGATCATACTGGACCCGGTAACGGATCTCTGAAAATTCAGGCAGATAAGTCTCCAGAAAGCCGGTCTCCATCATGACTTTCAAAACCCTGTAGGCCTCCCTGGGGTTCTGGATGATATCGAAAAAAAGATCTGCCAGCTCCCTGTCTTCACGCAGGGACCGGTCAAAGACGTCTAAATTGGAACGAATGATCTGCCCGGATCCGTGGTGAAAATGGGCCCCGGATTGGGAGGCCTGCCAGAAGATGCGCATCAGGATTTTCGGGTCGGAGTGGACGAGTTCAGGATCATGAAAATGGATGTGCTCCCCTTCTAAGACAAAAGGTCCCGGCAGTACTTTGGGCCTGCGTTTCTTTAAGTTCTGCGCGACATCTTCACTGAGCCTCTCCAGGAGAAAATCGGTCACTCTCCGAATCCTGGCTGTCTGCCGGTAGTAGCGCCGCATAAAGACTTCCACGGCCGATATCCCCTGTTCACCGTCCAAAAAGCCGAGCCTGGAGGCCAGATCCGTCTGATCCTGGAGCAAAAGCCGGTCCTTGCGCCGCCCCTGCAGCGAATGCAGTTGCAGCCTGACCCGCCAGAGAAAATCGTGGGCCTGCTCAAGCCAATGGTGCTCCAGGTAGGTAATCCAGCCTTGATGCAGCAGGCTCTCGTATTCCGGCCTTCCCAGGAACAGGCCTCCAAGCCAGCGCAGGGCGTGGACATCCCGCAGGCCGCCCAGTCCTTCCTTGATATGCGGCTCCAGGATATAGATGCTTTCCGCATACCGTTTGACACGAGATTGCCTGGAGCTCTTCACCGATTCCAGGAAATCCCTTTTTTTCTTCCTGGCCCTGTTTCTTCTGAACACCTGACTGCGCCAGGAGTCATAGAATCCCCGGTGGCCGCAGACAAACCTGGTTTCCAGGTACGTTGTTTTCACCGAGAAATCGGTCTCCATCAACTTGTCCAATTCAGGGACGGTGCTGACCGTGTGCCCGACCTCGAAGCCCATATCCCAGAGATCCTGAATCAGGGATTCGATCATCTCCTGCAACTCTGCCGAAAGATTCTTTCTGTACAAAAACAAAAGGTCGAGATCGGAGACGAAGCTTAAATCCCCCCGGCCAAACCCCCCGACCGCAGCCAGAAACCATTCCCTTCCTTGAGGGCTTGGTTTCTTGAGGTGTTTTTCCATGGCCTGCAGGACATCAGTGGCATAGGTCCTGGCCCTGATGATTCCAGGGACATCCTGCCGGCATTCTTGTTGAAAATCCTCCCGGATTCTTCCGAGTTCTTTGCAGAGTCTCTTCACAGGGACAGCTCCCCTCGTTCACCGGTGCGGATACGGATGCTTTCTTCAACCGGAAGGACAAATATCTTTCCGTCACCGATTTTTCCCGTTCTGGCTGCCTTGCAGATCGCCTCCACCACTTCCTGCACCCTGTCTTCCGGCACAACAACCTCCACCCGTATCTTGGGAAGCAAATCCACCACATACTCCGCCCCCCGATAGATCTCGGTGTGTCCCTTCTGCCTCCCGAATCCCTGTATCTCGGTAACGTTCATGCCGTTGATGCCGACTTCGGCCAGACTGTCCTTGACGTCATCCAGCTTGAAAGGCTTGATGATGGCTTCTATTTTTTTCATCCTGCACCCCGCTTCAATCTTAATTCAGAGCTCTTTCCCGTACTCCAAAGTTTGGATATTTTCAATCTCTCTATAGCCGTGGGCTATGGGGAACCGCCTGCCCAAACCAAAGGCCTTGCTGGTCACCCGGAGTGCGGGCGGGGCCTGGCGCCGCTTGTACTCATTGGCCGTTACCCTGCCGACCACCCATTCCACGATATGCCGATCCCAGCCCAGGCCGATGATTTTTTCCGCAGGCATCTGTTCTTCGACATAGGCGGCCAGGATCGCATCCAGCTGCTCATAATCCGGGAGATTGTCTTCGTCTTTCTGTCCGGGTCTGAGCTCTGCCGAAGGCGGCCTGGAGATGATCCGTTCAGGGATGAACCCATATTTTTTGTTGATATACTCGGCAATGCGATAGACCATCTTTTTGGGTACGTCCCCCAGGACCGAGAGGCCGCCGTTCATATCCCCGTACAGGGTGCAGTAACCGACTGCCAGTTCCGATTTGTTGCCCGTATTCAAAAGGAGGCTGCAAAACTTGTTGCTGCAAGCCATCAGGATCATGCCCCGGAGTCTGGACTGGAGGTTCTCCTCGGTTGTATCCTCGCCTGTGCCCTGGAAGACCTTGCTCAACCCCTTCTTACTCATCTCGAAGAGTTCGCCGATGGGGACCGTCTCGAAACCGATATTCAGCCGACTGGCCAATTCCCGGGCATCATCCAGTGACTCCGGCGCGTTGTAGGGACCGGGCATGGCCACCCCCTGGACGTTCTCCGGTCCAAAGGCCTCAGCGGCCAGACAGGCGGTCACCGCGGAATCGATGCCCCCGCTCAGGCCGAGAACCGCCTGCTTGAACCCGCATTTGTCGGCATAATCCCGAAGACCGCTCGTCAAGGCCTTCCAGACGAGCCAGTCTTTGTCCTTGACCGTGCCCTCCGCGGCCACATTTTGTTTCCCGGTGTCGAAAACGAGGAAATCCTCCTCGAAATCAGCCCCGACTGCGGCGATACGGCCCTGCCGATCCAGGGCCAGGCTGTGTCCCTGAAACAGGAGTTCGTCGTTTCCACCGACCTGATTGACGAAAACGCAATCAGCCTCAGTACTCAAGACGTGGTGCCTGAGAAGCTGCTCCACCAGCTTCGATTTTCCGAGGTGAAACGGGGAGGATGAGAGGTTGATCAAGAGATCGATGGAGGCCACCGCCAGATCCTGGACCGGGTTGCTGCGATAGTAAAGCCTGGGGATGAAAGGTTCCAGGGTCCAGATGTCTTCACAGATGGTGATCCCCAGCCTGCGTCCCTTGAATTCGAACCAGCCGGATTTCTGCCCAGGTTCGAAGTAACGGCGCTCGTCAAAGACATCGTAGGTCGGCAGGAGCCGTTTGTGGACGACTCCCAGGACCTTGCCCTGGTGGCAGAACAGGGCTGAGTTATAATATGGCTTGCCTGAGCTTTCTTCGTTTTTGGAGACCACGCCGCAGATCACTCCGACGGAATGACTGGCCCGGATGATCCGCTCCCACTGCCTGGAACTGGCCTCGAAAAAATCCGGCTTCTCCAGAAAATCCAGGGGCGGGTAACCGGTCAGGGCCATCTCCGGAAAGACGACCAAATCGCAGCCGTTTTCAGTGGCCAGTTCGATATTGCGGCAAATTTTGTCGCAATTTGCCGAAAAAGCCCCGATGAGCGGATTGATCTGGGCTAAGGCTATTTTCATGACCAACTCCCTATCCTGATTGGTGCCAGCAGGTCTTTCCAGCTGGCACCATTCAGGATCCTTTGAAACGTTTGAAATCGATCCCGTACTTCTGGACTTTGTATTGAAAAACCCGTTTGGTCGTGCCCAATATCCTGGCGGCCTGGGACTGATTACCCCGGGTGTCCTTCAAGGCGTCCACGATGAGGTCCTTTTCGAAATTCCCGACCAGGGCTTCCAGTTTCCCCCTGGGCTGGACCCCTCCCTCCTTTGATTTCATCTGCAGGGAAGGAGGCAGATGATGGGCCTCGATGGTGTTGCCCTTGGCCAGAAGCACGGCCCGTTCGATGCAGTTCTCAAGCTCCCGGACATTGCCCGGCCAGTGGTAGGACATGAGCAGATCAATGGCCGAGGTGGCGATGCGGTTGACCCTGCGTTCGAGTTCCCCGGCATATTTAAGGACAAAGTAATCGGCCAGGAGGAGGATATCCGATCCGCGTTCCCTGAGGGGAGGGATAAAGATCGGAAAGACATTTAAGCGAAAGAAGAGATCCGATCTGAAGTTTCCCTGGGCGACCTCGGCTTCCAGTTCCTTGTTCGTGGCCGTGATGATCCGCACATCGACCTTGACCACCCTGGAAGAGCCCAGGGGCTGGAACTCCTTTTCCTGCAAAACCCGCAGCAGCTTGGCCTGGGCCAGGGGCGAAAGCTCTCCGACCTCGTCCAGAAAAATGGTGCCGCCCTGGGCCTCTTCAAAGCACCCCTTTCGCCTGGAGACCGCACCGGTGAAGGCCCCTTTCTCATGCCCGAAGAGTTCACTTTCCAGCAGGCTTTCCGGCATGGCCGCACAATTCACCCTGACCAGCCTGCCTTTGGCCCTCCTGCTGTTGTCATGCACGGTCTGAGCGACCATTTCCTTACCGGTTCCGGTCTCTCCATGGATAAGCACGGTGGAATTGGTGTCCGCAACCTGGTCTACCAGCCGCAGTCCCTCGTTTATGCCTTTTGAACGGCCGATTATTTCGGTTTTCGGCCTTTTGGCCTCGGCCAGGCGTTTTTTCAACCTGAGGTTTTCATCTTCGACCGAGCGAAAGTGGACCACCGGTCCGATCAGCTCAGCTACTGCGGAGAGCAGTCGCAGTTCCTGGTCCAGATCCTGGACTTCCCGGCTCATCTTGTCCGTAGACAGCACCCCCACCACGTGTTCATGGAAAAAAACAGGCACACAGAGAAAGGTGAGCTCCTCCCTGTTCAATTTTTTCCTGGCCCCGGTCCGATCCAGAAAAAGGGCGTCGTCGCCCAGATCACTGATGGCCATGGGTCTGCCAGTCTGGGCCACCTTGCCGGTAATCCCCTCGCCCGGCTGGTAGACCACCTCTCCGGAGGCAACATCCACCCCATGGGCGATATCGATCCAGACCTTGCCGGTGATCAGGTCGAGGATGGAAATCATGCCCCGCTGCATTCCCAGATACCGACTCAACACGTCCAGTACCGCCGAAAGCTGATCCTTCAAGAATCCCGATCCGGCCAGAACCCTGGCGATCTCGTGCAGGGCCTTGAGTTCAATGTAGGAGTAGTTTCTTACGGCAGTCATAAATTGAGGTTTTGTCTGATCGAGATCCTGGCAGCTGAAGCTTGAAATTTAGGAGCCGTGCGATATATTTCTCGACCAAACTGGCGGCTGCGGGCTTCAACCCAATCAGACAACATCCTGACCAATATTAAAAATTAGATGTCAGGCCTGCCAGATGCAGGACTGACATCTGGTAAGCCTGCCTTGTCTCTCCCGAAAAATCAACAAAAAAAGGGACGCCCTGTCGGGCGTCCCTTTTAGTGTGTCTGGATAAAAAAAGTCCTGGCGGTTACCTACTTTCCCACGGTTTTCGTACCGCAGTATCATCGGCGTTAGAGGGCTTAACTTCCGAGTTCGGAATG
>JAIPER010000077.1 GCA_021737115.1 Desulfohalobiaceae bacterium | reverse complement strand
ATATCGAGCTTCGGTCCGGGGGCATGGAGGCCGCGGCCGCGGTCTACGAAGACGCCTGGTGATAAGCTCAGAAAGGGGATCCTTGGTACACGCGGGCAAAATTTGGGATTTGTTACCTGTCTTCGTTTGAAAATTTTGAAAATTTGAATTTCGTACTTGCCCCGTGAAATCTCTTCCCATTTCACCGGGGTTTCGGATTTCGAATTTCGTGCTTCGAATGTAACCAAAAAGAGACACTTGTCCAAATAATGTTCCAAATTCTGGTTCATCCAGTTTTTGCGTACTTTCGGTTCTTCAGTTGCCTCATTCACTTGTCCGTCATCCCGGCCCAGGCCGGGATCCAATCAGACGATGCTGTGATATAAGTGCTTTCAAGCAGGGTTACCACTTTCAAACATTCACAGTTTCCAGACTCGCTTCCATTTTCTGTACCTCTTCTCCTGGATTCCGGCCTCCGCCGGAATGACGGAATTGACCCTGAGAACGCGACAAGACTGTTCTTTTCCCTCATTTCCAGCCCATTAAACCCATAAGTACGCAAAAAGCGGCTGAATCAGGATTTATTTTAAAATTGGTCTGACAACCTGTTGACAGACCACCTGATGTTTTAATAGACTGGGCTCAGCTCCTCATCCGGAGACTTTTCTTGGCAGGAGATCCCGCATGAAATTTGAAGAATCGTATCTGACCCAGGACTTTTCCGAGGTGACCAGCGAGAACCGGGAAGAGGCGGACATCAAGCTGGACCTGCGCTTCAAGCCCCGGCAGTTCGTCTTGAGCGACGACCAGGTCTGGCAGCTGCACTACGCCGCCCTGGAGGTCCTGGAGCGGACAGGGATCAAGGTGACCCACGCCCGGGCCCTGGAGATCCTTTCCGGCCACGGGGCCAGGGTCGAGGACAACCGGGTCTATCTGCCCTCCTGGCTGGTGCAGAAGGCCCTGGCACTGGTCCCCTCCAGCATCGTCCTCGGAACCAGAAACGGCGAGCACTCCATCGAGCTGAGCAATGAAAAGACCTGGTTCGGCACGACCCTGGACGCCTTCGACTATCTGGAGCCGGTATCCGAGGACAGAAGGCGCTTTCAGCTCGACGACTGCCGGACCACGGCCACCCTGACCAACAACCTGCCCAACTTCACCTGGAACATGACCCTGGGGGTGGCCGAGGACGCTCCCTGGCAGACCCAGGACCGGCATGTGGCCAGGCAGGCCCTGACCTACAGCCGCAAGCCCCTGGTCTTCAGCTGCGGGACTCTGGAGAGCCTTCAGGACATCTACAACATGGGGGCGCTTATCGCCGGGGGTGAAGAAAACCTGCTTGAAAAACCCTGCGTCATCCTGTTGAACACGCCCATCTCCCCCCTGGTCTATGACGATCACCTCATAGACCGGCTGCTCTTTGCCGCGGAGAAAGGGCTGCCCCAGATCTGCTATTCCGGACCGCAAGCCGGGAGCACGGCCCCGGTAACCCTGTCCGGGACCCTGATCCAGGGGTCTGTCGAGTCCCTCTTCGGGATCGTCCTCGGGCAGCTGGTCCGGCCGGGATCGCCGTTCGTCTACGGGGCCTTCGGGACCATCTTCGACATGGCGACCACGGTTTTCTCCTTCGGAGCCCCGGAGATGCACCTCATGGCTTCGGCCATGGCCCAGCTCTCCCATTTTTACAATCTCCCCTTTTTCGGCATGTCCGGGTGCTCGGACGCAAAGTATCCGGATTCCCAGGCGGCGGTGGAAGGGGCCTTCTCCTGCCTGACGTCGGCCCTGAGCGGGGCGAACATGGTTCACGACAACGGCCTCCTGGATCACGCCACCCTGGTTTCTCCGGCCTATATGGTCCTGGTCAACGAGATTCTGCACATGGTCAATCAGTACATGCGGGGCATCGTCATCGACGAGGAGCGCATGGCCCTGGAGGTCATCGACGCCGTTTCGCCGGGCGGGCATTTCCTGGCTGAGGAGCACACCATGAAATACTTCCGGGACATCTGGTATTCCAAGCTCTTCGACCGCTCGGTGAACAGCAACTGGGTGGCCAGGGGGGCCAGGAAAATCAACGACCGGCTGATGGAGTACACCAGACAGCTCATCGATCAGGCTGAAGAGCCCCTGGACGAGGCGATCACCAGAGAGATCGAGGCCCAGGCCAGGCACTGGCGGTAAGAATTGAAAAAATCGAAATTCGAAACTAAGAGGGCAAGTTAACCGGTTGCCATTAAATGCCAGGGATTGGTTATATGCCTTTGTTTATGGATTTTAGACAATTTGAATTTCGTGCTTGTTTCGGATTTCGAATTTCGTGCTTCGAATTTATGAAACCTCTCTTTTTCAGGAGGCATCATGGCAAACACAGACTTTGAATCCCGGGTCAAGAGCAGGGGAATGGAGATCTTCGGGCAGGTGGAGAAGGAGACACCGTCTCTTTTCAAGAAAGATTACTGGACCGGAAAGGTCATGGACTGGGCCATGAAAGACGAGGCCTTCAAGGTTCAGATGTTTCGGTTCGTGGACGTCTTCCCCTACCTGAACTCCCCGGAAGCGGTGGCTGAACACATCCAGCAGTATTTCTGCCGTCCGGAGCATGATTTTCCCAAGGCCCTGCAGTTCGGCCTGAAACGGATCAGTCCGAATTCCATGGCCGCTAAAATGGCCGCCAAGGGCTTGTCCAGCAATATCAAGTCCATGGGCAAACAGTTCATCGTGGGCAACACCCTTAAGGAGGCGGCCCTGGTCATGAAGAAGATCAGGGACAAGGGGGTGCCCTGGGTGATGAAGATCTTGAAGGAAGAGGTCAAATCCGTCCAGGAGGAAGAAGCCTTTGTCCGGGATCAGGTCAAATTTTTCGAAGAATTTGACGAGATCAGCAAAAAATGGCCGGCCGTCGGCGGAGGCGGCGGGGAGTTGGACTGGGGCGACACTCCGAAATGCGTCATGTCGGTCATGGTCTCCTCCCTCTACGCCAAATACATGGACAAGGCCTGCGCCTTTGATCACTCGGTTGAACGGGCCAAAAAGCGCCTGCGACCGATTCTGCGCAAGGCCAAAGAAATCGGGGCCTGCCTGATTCTGGACATGGAGCACCTGCCCCTCCGCGAGCTGACTCTGGCCACCTATAAAAGCATCATGGAAGAAGAGGAGTTTGCCGGCTACCCCCATACCGGGCTCGTCTACCAGGCCTACCTGCGAGATGCCGAGACTCCGCTGGAAGACCTGCTGCAGTGGTCCGGGAAAAGGCGTCAACCCATGCATATCAGACTGGTCAAGGGGGCCTTCTGGGACGAGGAGGTGGTCCGGGCCCACCAGAACAACGTGCCCATCCCGGTCTTTACCAACAAGTACGAGACCGATGCCATGTTCGAGCGTCTGACCCGGCGCATCCTGGAAAACCATGATCTGATCACTTATAAATGCGCCTCTCACAACATTCGCTCCATCGCCTTTGCCCAGGAAACGGCCAATGACCTTGGGGTCCCCAAGGACAAATTCGAGATCCAGATGCTTTACGGCATGGCCGAGAACCTGCGCACGGCCCTGGTCCGTTCGGGCTATCGACTCCGACTCTACGCCCCCATAGGGGAAGTCATTCCGGGCATGGCCTACCTGGTGCGCAGGCTGCTGGAAAACACCTCCAACGAATCCTTTCTGCGCCAGAGTTTCAAAGAAGGGGCGGACAAAGAACGGCTGCTGGCCAATCCTGCGGAACTGTCCGCAACCCATGCACAAGCCCCGCTTCCGCCCCGGGAAGAAGCCCCTGAATACGGGGACAAGGGGCCTTTCTTGAACGAACCTCCTTTTGAATGGACCACGAAGTCCAGGCAGGATATGACTCAGGCCCTGCAGGAGGCCAGGAGTTCGGCCCCCCGGGCGCTTCCCCTGCATATCAACGGACAGGACCGTTCGACCACAGAGACCTTTGCTTCGGTCAATCCCAACAACCCTGAGGAGGTCCTGGGGCAGGCGGGTTCAGCCGGAAAGGCCGAGGCGGACGAAGCCCTGCGGGCAGCCAGATCGGCCTTCCCCGGCTGGTCCCGGGTTTTGCCCCGTGAGCGCTGTGATTGCCTGTTCCGGGCCGCAAAGGAAATCCGGCGTCAGCGGCATGCCCTGG
This sequence comes from Desulfohalobiaceae bacterium, assembly GCA_021737115.1. Classification (GTDB taxonomy): domain Bacteria; phylum Desulfobacterota; class Desulfovibrionia; order Desulfovibrionales; family Desulfothermaceae; genus JAABTT01. Next base: position 7,363 of record JAIPER010000077.1, on the reverse strand, counting down.
CCGCCATGGATGTCCTGGAGATCGGCAAGAACTGGAACGAGGCCCAGGCCGACGTCAACGAGGCCATTGATTTTCTGGAGTACTACGGCCGGGAGATGATCCGTTTGAGCCCGGCCAGGTCCGTCTCCGGGAAGCTCGGAGAGGACAGCCGTCTGATCCATGAGCCCAGAGGGGTGGCCGTGGTCATCCCGCCTTTCAATATGGCCCTGCCCATCTCTGTGGGGACCCTGGCCGCGGCCCTGGTCACCGGGAACAGCGTGGTCTACAAGCCAGCGCCCCAGGCCCCGGTCCTCGGGTTCATGCTGACGAAGATTCTGCAGGAAAGCGGTCTCCCTGAAGGTGTTCTCAATGTTTTGTCCGGACAGGGGGAGGACCTTCCCGAAACCCTGGTCAGTCATCCGGAGACGGATCTGGTGGCCTTTACCGGGGGCGAGGAGGCCGGTCGGCGGGTCCTGGAAGCAGCCGCCAAAACCGGTCTTCCCAATCGGGGCTTCAAAAAAACAGTGGTCTCTCTGGTGGGCAAGAACGCGATCATCATGGACTCGGATGCCGATCTGGACGCGGCCGTGGCCGGGGTCGTCGGCTCGGCCTTTGGCTACCAGGGCCAGAAGTGTTCGGCCTGCTCCAGGCTCATCGTGCTGGAAGATAATTACGACAAGGTCCTGGAGAAGATCACAGAGGCCGCGGACAGCCTGGACATGGGACCGGTGGAGGACCCCAGGTACAGCTTCGGCGCGGTCATCGACGAAGAGGCCCAGAAGAGGGTCGAAGAAGCCGTCAGAAGGGGCAGGCAAGAGGCCGAGCTCGTCCTGGAAAAACGGCCGGAGCAGGGCACGGGCTACACCGTCCCCCTGGCCGTCTTTGCCGGGGTCGGACCGGAGCACCGCCTGGCCCGGGAGAATGTTTTCGGTCCGGTCCTGTCCGTGATCCGGGTCAAGGACTTTGACCAGGCCCTGGAGGTGGCCAACAACATCCCCTATGCTCTGACCGGCGGGGTCTACTCCAGGAACCCGGCCAATATCGAGAGGGCCTACCACGAGTTCAGGGTCGGCAACCTGTATATCAACCGGGGGATCACCGGGGCCCTGGTCGGCCGGCATCCCTTCGGCGGATATTTACGCTCTGGAGACGGCAGCAAGGCCGGGGGTCCGGATTATCTCCAGGAATTCATGGTCACCAGGACCATCACCGAAAACACCTTCCGCAGCGGCTTCGCGCCTTTGGAATAATTTTGGAACGGAAAGACCGTTCCAAAATTATATGTAAAAAAAATAAGGCTGCCTAATTTAAGACTGTGTTGACGCAGGTTCACAGTTCCAGGTATTTGTATATGAAATTTGAATCCATACAAAAAATATCCACCCCGGAACTCGTGGTCCGTGAGATCCTGAAGAACATCCAGTCTGGTGAGCTGCAGCCCGGCGGGAAACTGCCTTCGGAGCGGGAGTTGTCCAAGGCCTTCGGGGTGGGCCGCTCCAGCGTCAGGGAGGCGATTTCGGCCATGACCCTGGTCGGCTACCTGGAGGTCACCCAGGGCAAGGGGATCTTTCTCCGCGAAGACCTGCCCTCCCGCTTTGCCTTCAACGCCAGGCTGAGCGAAATACTGGAAGCCTACTGGCTCTTTGACGTCATCGAGACCAGGGAGATCCTGGAATGCAGTTTGGCCAGGCTGGCTGCGGAGCGGGCCGGGCCCAGGGACCTGCAAAAACTGGAGGAGATGCTGCAGGGCCTGCAGGGCAGCCAAGAGGACATCGACGGCTTTTACCGGGCCGACTTCGAATTTCACATGGCCGTCTGCGAGGCGGCTGAAAACGACGTCCTCTGCGAGATGCTAAGGATCATTATCGAGAAGACCCACAGCCAGTACCTGACCTACCTGCCGGACACCCTCTGCCGGCCTGAACGGGCCATCCGGACCGCCGAGCTGATTGTGGAGGCCATCCAGACCAAAAGGGGGCAAGACGCGGCCGAGCTCATGAAAGAACATCTGGGCATCATCAAGACCGAGCTGACCAGGATCATGCCTGAGGCCGAGAATTACAAAACACGGAAAGAAAGCGTCAAGATTTAATCGGAGGTCCATGTGCAACTCAGAGCCATTCATGAAAACTGTTCCGGGTGCAGGACCTGTCTTCTGGCCTGCTCCATCGTCAACTTTCGAGAAACCAATCCGGCCAAGTCGGTCCTGCGGATAGAGGGGCTTTTCCCGGTCCCGGGGGTTTACAGGGTCCAACTCTGCGATCAGTGCGGGGCCTGCGCCGAGGTCTGTCCGGTGGAGGCTATCAGCGAAATAGATGGCGTCTATCAAGTGGATAAGGATCTGTGCACCCAGTGCCTGGAATGCGTCGAGGCCTGCCCGCAGGGGGTCATGCGCACCCATCCCGGGGTGGAGACCCCCTTTAAGTGCACCTTGTGCCTGGAATGCGTCGAGGCCTGCCCCAGGGGCGCGATACTAATTGCTAATTGCTAATTGTTAATTGTTAATGAAGACGTCAGAAATTTTTGCCATCCGCTCATGTTTCAGACTTTGTACGTCGGTTCCTGTATTAGCAGTTAACTGTTTAAAATGATAGACGTGACTTCAAAATTTGACATTCAATATCAATGCATGAAAATCTGACACCTCGTATGAAACTTCATTAATCAATGATTCTGCATTAATAATTAACCATTAACAATTGACAATTAACAATTAGAACGAGGTAGAAGTTATGTTATACGGATACGCCGGGCAGATCCTCAGGGTGGACCTGGACGGGTTCACGGTCGAGAAGCAGCCCCTGCCGGAGGATCTTGTGGACAAGTACATCGGCGGGCGGGGGTTTGTAGCCAGGCTGCTCTATGACCTCATCCCGCCGGGAACGGATCCCTATTCCAGTGAGAACATCGTGGTCATCGCCGCCGGTCCCCTGAGCGGCCACTATCTGCCGGGAAGCGGCAAGACCCATTTCGGGACCAAGTCTCCGGCCACCGGGATGTACGGCGACGGCAACCTGGGAGGGCATTTTGGACCGGCCCTGAAATACGCAGGATACGACGTGCTGATTCTAAGCGGCAAGGCCTCAGGGCCGAGCTATCTGCTCATCGAGGACGATACGGTGGAGCTCAGAGACGCATCCGCCTACTGGGGCCTGGGCTCGATCACCGTGGAGGAGGCCATGAAACAGGACCTGGGCCAGGCCTATGAGATCTGCACCATCGGCCCGGCCGGGGAGAATCTGTCCAGATTCGCCTGCATTTCCCACGACTTCGGCCGTCAGTGCGGCCGGACCGGAATCGGAACCGTGCTCGGGGACAAGAAAATCAAGGCCATTGCCGTCAAGGGCACAGGCGGTCTGCCGGTCTATGATCTCGACGGCTTGTATCAGGCCGGGAAACGGGCCTACCGGGATATTTACGCCAAACCGGGATTCACCGGCTGGCAGCCCGAAGGCACGGCCGGAATCACCAATTTCGTCAATCAGGTCGGGGCCTTTCCCACCAGAAATTTTCAAACCTCCTCGGCCGAGCATTACCAGCAGATCAACGGCAGGCAGATCCTGGAAAAGATCCGGATCACGGACAAGGGCTGTTTCTGCTGCCCCATCCCCTGCGGCAAGTACAGCCGGGCCGGGACCGCTCTGGGCACGGTCAACGTGGAGGGCCCGGAATTCGAAACCATCTCCATGTTCGGGGGCAACTGCGATCTGCAGACCATAGAAGACGTGGCCTACGCCAACTACATCTGCGACGAACTCGGCCTGGACACGATCTCGGCCGGAGCAGTGGTCGGATTCGCCCTGGAATGCCATGAAAAAGGCCTCTTGAGCGACGAAGATTTCGGACGCAGGGTGGCTTTCGGCGATCTGCCCTCCGTGGTCCATATCCTGGAACTTATCGCCGGGCGGGAGAAGATCGGGGATGCACTGGCCGACGGGGTCAGGCTGGCCGCGGAAAAGATCGGCCAGGGCTCGGAGAGGTTCGCCATGCACGTCAAGGGGCTGGAATGGACCGGATACGAATGCCGAAACGCCCCCGGCATGATGCTGGCCTATCTGACCGCCGACGTCGGGGCCCATCACAACCGGGCCTGGGTCCTGGGGCAGGATGTGACCGGGACCGATGCCGATGTCCATTCCCTGATCCAGGCCGGGGGCAGCGGGGAAAGGCTGCCCAAATCCGATGTCCGGGGAAAGGCCGCAGGCGTGATCGCCTCCCAGCATCTGCGCCCGGCCTTCGATGTCCTGGGCACCTGCCGTCTGCAGATGATGGAGCTTGGCTTCGAGGTCGAGCACTATGAAGAGCTCCTGGCCCTGGTCACCGGCCGCAGGAAGACCTGGGGGAACATCCTCGAGGTCTCGGAGCGGATCTGGCACCTGACCAGGGCCTTTTCCGTGAGGGAGATAGAGGGCTTCGGCCGGCACATGGACTACCCTCCGCCCCGCTTGTGCCATGACCCGGTGCAAAGCGGACCCAATCAAGGGCACTGCATCTCCGAAAGAGAGATCGATATCCTCCTGGACGAGTACTACCAGGCCAGGGGCTGGGACGAAAACGGCCTCCCCACCCGGGAGACCCTGGACCGGGTCGGACTCTCTGACGTGGGCTGAACAAACTCCGGTCCTGAAGCGAAGTCCTGCCCGAGGTGTTTGACCGGGATTGCCAGGCGGCATATTCTGGGGTATAATTTAAACAAGACGCGGAGGTTGTGCGTCCTGATCCAGGACCGATAACATTTTAGCCTAGAAAGTGCTCGCTGGAAGTCACGGGGGCCGCAGTGAAAACCATATTTGCCTGGTTTGACAGGATCAGATCCAGCCTGAAACGGCATCGAACCCTGCGGCAAAAGAAAAAGCTGCTTTCTACCGGGAGCTTCAGAAGCCTGTGCCTCGAGGTTAAAGAGATCGCCGAGCTCTCTTCCAGGCTGTGGTCTGGAGACGACTGGTTTCAAAAAAAAGTGGCCCAGATCAACACGGAGATGGAGACCCTGGACAGTCTGCTGGACAGGAGAGAGTTCGAACGGATTCCTCTGCAGAAAAAGGATGAACTGAGAAGGAATCTGATACGCTCCAGGGAAGAACTGCTGAAAAGGGTGCATAACGCCCCCTGTCCCACGGACAGGCTGCAGTGATGTCTCGAGAGCATAAAAGGTTTTTGTCCTGTTTGTTTTATGAACCCTTAGCCTAGCCAGCCAAAAGATCACCATGTCATATCCAGGCTTTTATCGAGGCAGACGCCTCAGAAGGACCTCCGGTATCCGGGATCTGGTCCGGGAGACCGAAATCAGGCCTCAGGATCTGGTCCAGCCCTATTTCGTAGTCGAGCACGATGATCCGAATTTCCGGAATCCGATCCCATCCATGCCCGGGCAGGAGCAGCTCGGACTTTCGGCTTTGAAGGACAGGGTCGGCCGGGCCCGGGACAACGGTTTGCTGGCGGTTATTCTTTTCGGCATCCCCAAGGCCAAGGATGAAGCCGGGAGTCAGGCCTATGCCCCGGAGGGGATCATTCAGGAGGCCATCAGGGTCTTGAAGGAGCATTATCCGGAACTGACCATTATCACCGACGTCTGCCTCTGCGAATACACCTCTCACGGACACTGCGGCCTGATCGAGGAGGGGCGGGTCCAAAACGACCCGACCCTGGACCTTCTGGCCGGGACAGCCCTGGCTCAGGCCCGGGCCGGTGCGGATATCGTGGCCCCTTCGGACATGATGGACGGCCGGGTGCAGGCCATACGAACCGCCCTTGACCGGGAAGGGTACCAGGAGATCCCCATCCTCTCCTACGCCGTCAAGTACAGTTCAGCCTTTTACGGGCCTTTCCGGGACGCGGCCCAGAGCGCGCCCAGTTTCGGGGACAGGAAGACCTACCAGATGGACCCGGCCAATGTCAGGGAAGGGCTCCGGGAGGCCCGGGCGGACAGCCTGGAAGGAGCGGACATGCTCATGGTCAAGCCGGCCCTGCCCTACCTGGACGTGCTTTCCCGGCTCAGGCAGGAAACAAACCTGCCCCTGGCCGCCTACCATGTCAGCGGCGAATACGCCCTGATCAAGGCGGCTGCGGAAAAGGGCTGGATCGACGAGCAAGGGGTCGTCCTGGAAACCCTGACCGGTATCAAGCGGGCCGGGGCGGATCTGATCCTGACCTATTTCGCTGAAGCCGTACTCGAGCAAATGCGAAGAAGCGGTGAGCGGTGAGATGTGAGCGATAAGGCAGACCTCTTTTTAGTCCTCTACACGATTTTGGATTTCCAGGTATGAACGATACAACACCCCCCGATCTGCGCCTGATCGCCTGGGAGGTGACCAGGGCCTGCAACCTGGCCTGCCGGCACTGCCGGGCCGAAGCCTGTCCGGAGCCGTTTCCGGGTGAGCTGAACACCAGGGAGGCCCTGGAACTCATCGACACCTTTCCCGAGGTCGGAAACCCGATCATCATCTTTACCGGCGGAGAACCCCTGCTAAGGGCCGACGTCTTCGAGCTGGCGGAACATGTCAGGAGCAAGGGCCTTAGGTGCGTCATGGCCCCCAACGGGACGCTGGTCACCCCGGAGATTGTCCGGAAGATGATTAGGAGCGGTCTGGAGCGGGTTTCCATATCCCTGGACGGACCGGATGCAAAAAGCCATGACCGCTTTCGCGGGGTTCCGGGGGCCTTTGAGCGCTCCCTGCAGGGCATAGAACACCTGCGGACCGGAGGTCTTCCCTTTCAGATCAACACCACCGTTACCAGGGACAATCTGCACAGCTTCAGGGACATCTTCAACCTGGCCCGAGATTTGGGGGCGGCGGCCTGGCACATCTTTCTCCTGGTTCCCACCGGCCGGGCCGATGAGATCAGGGAGGAGGTCATCAGTGGGGCGGAGTACGAACAGGTCCTGAACTGGTTCTACGACTTCCAAAAGATCACGCAGATGCACCTAAAGGCCACCTGCGCCCCGCAGTACTTCCGGATCCTCAGGCAACGGGCCCGGGCCGAGGGCATCCCGGTCAACTTTCAAAACTTCGGACTGGAGGCGGTCAGCCGGGGCTGCCTCGGCGGCATCGGGTTCTGTTTCATCTCCCATTCCGGTCAGGTCCAGCCCTGCGGCTACCTGGACCTGGACTGCGGTCAGATCAGAGAGCAGAGCTTTCCCCGGATCTGGGCCGGTTCTCCCAAATTTCTGGAACTCAGGAACAAGGACTGTTACAAGGGCAAATGCGGCCGTTGCGAGTATCACAAGGTCTGCGGCGGCTGCCGGGCCAGGGCCCAGACCATGAACAACGACTACCTGGCTGAAGAGCCGTTGTGCCTGTATGAACCAGGGAAGACAGTGGTCAGTGGTCAGTAGTCAGTGGTCAGAGATCAGAGGTCAGCCCTGCCTCTGGCAGTGCTGGCATAT
>JAIPER010000076.1 GCA_021737115.1 Desulfohalobiaceae bacterium | reverse complement strand
CGGCCCGTAGGGGCCTACGCCCCGGAGGGATTTTCGATTGTTAAGACACAGAATATAAGCTGGTTATCTGGCATAAATCAAAAAACTTTTTCTTCCGTTGTCCTGCAGTGACAAAATTATACCGGGCGCTCATCAAGGCGTCAAGCTGGTTATCGACTGTGATCGGGGAAAGCTATGAACCGGCCGGGCCGAAGACGCTGATGCCGGCCACGGCATACTCCCCGCCGTGATTGAGAAAGCGGACCCCCCTGAATGCATCGTACATTCGGTCTTTGCTGCTCAGGACCGGCTCATCGTCGACCAGGACTTTCATGGTTCCATCCTTGTAGCGCAGCCAGGTGATGGCGCGAACCGTTCTCCCGGACAGAAGGCCTTTCTGCCTGGCTACATCGATGACCGATGATCCGCTCGGCTTGTATCTGATCAAAGCCAGGGATTGCTGATCCTGCTGCGAATATCTGAGCAGATAGCCGGAGTCGCGGTTTTGTCCTGTGAATACCCCGACCTCAAAGGCCTGCCCCGGCTTGTCTGTCACGAGTTTCAGTTCGATGCGAAGGGCGAAGGCCCGGCCCAGATCCTGCTGAGTGTATATTTCGGAAAACTTCGCTGACTCCCGGGAGCCTTGCTGCTGGTCCATGACCTCCTTAACTACTTTTCCTAAAACTTGCACAGCGCTTTGCTGCCCTCCGTCCTTTTTTGAGGTTTGCTGTGCTTCGGGAATCTGTCTTGCACTTCGCAAATAATGGTTTTCATCCACATGAAAATCACCGGACACCCTGGTCCAGGATGGGTTGGAGGTGTAATCACCGTCGGAAAAGGCATCGTGGAGCAGGACCTTGGTCCATGGTCCTGTGGGGATAGCAGCCGGAAGTTCTGTAACCGGTTTCTCGGCAACTGTCTTTTGCAGGTGCTGCAGTAGAGCTTGAGAAGGATTCCCGCTCACCTGCAAGTCCTGCTCCTGTTGGTATTCCCGAATGCTGGAACTGGTATTCGGACCCATCAACCCGTCGATGGAGCCTTCATAGTATCCCAGTTCCTCGAGGTGCTTCTGGATCGAAGTAATCATCTCCTTGCGGGATTTTGCTTTTTCTTCGGGTGGGGCTTTGGCTTTTTTCTCAGCCGTATCACCGCTGCTCCATTCGGAGGCCAGTTGCTGGGCCTTGGCGGTCTGCTCAGAGGTCATTTTCCCGGAAATTTTCTCCCGATACGCGGCTGCCTTGTCATGCCCCCTGGAAGCCGCGATATTGAACCAGGCATGGGCTTTGACATAGTTTTGAAGGACGCCTTTTCCGGTTGCATACATACTGCCCAGAATGTACTGGGCCTGCGGATCGCCTTCACTGGCCAGGGCTTTGAATTCCTTATACGCTTGTTCGTAGTGCCCCTGGAGATAGGCATGCAGTCCGTCGCTGTAATCAGCCGATCCAGCGACCGGGACCAACAGAAACAAGGCTGTGATGAGGACGGCAAGGGTTCGCATGGGATGTTCCTCCTTATTGCATGTTTGGTTAATCGCACACTTTTCAGAACTCTTTCCTGTACTCTAAAGTTTGGGTATTTTAAAGGGCAGGACTCACATCACCTTCTGATACAGGATACCTGCTCTGGTGGGAAATGGCAACGTCAAGGACTGGAAAAAACTCGGTGCACAGTGGCAGTGAACCGGAGAAAGGCGGGGCTGAAGGTCTCAGGAATGTGTTGAACCGGTCAGGATTTCGATGAAGGATTTTGTCAAATCAGGATCAAACTGCGTGCCGGCGTTTCGTTTCAGCTCGGCGATGGCTTGGTCCTTGGGCAAGGCTTTTCTGTAAGGCCGATGGCTGATCATGGCGTCATAGGCGTCGGCCAGGGCCAATATCTGGCAGGGCACTGGAATCTCTTTATCTTTCAGACCCAGGGGGTAGCCCCGGCCGTTCCACCATTCGTGGTGCTTTAAAATCCAGTCGGCGATGGGCGCCAGATCGGACACGACCTGGGCTATGCGGTGGCCGATTTCACAATGCTTGCGCATTTCCTTGGTTTCCTCAGCAGTCAGCCGGCCGGGTTTGAACAAAATGGAGTCGGGAACGCCCAGTTTGCCCAGGTCGTGGACCTTGGCCAGCAGGAGCAGGTCGTTGACTGTATCCTCCGGCAAATTCCGGGACCGGGCAAGAGGAAGGATCAGCTCCTGCAGCCTGTCGCAGTGCCCTTCGGTAATGAAGTCTCTGGCCTCCAGGGCCTTCATGAGGACTTGAAGGATGTCGCTGCGGGAGCTTTTGTCCCTCTGCATCTTTTCCCTGTACATCATCTGATCCGCTTTTCTGAATATTGCATGCATGTCCGCCGGCTTTTTTTCGCAGACCGCGTGGCCAATGGACAGGGAGATGGGGATCTTCGAACCACTCTGGTTGAATGTTTCAACGTGCGTCCTCAATCGCCGCACCAGGTTTTCCATGTTATTCCGACTGGTCTGGGGAATCAGGATGGAGAACTCGTCACCCCCTATTCTGGCGATGATATCGCTGGACCGGAAGGTTTTTCTCAGGATGGAGGCCGTGTTGACAAGCAGCTCGTCTCCGTGTTCATGGCCCAGGGTGTCGTTGATGGATTTCAATCCGTCAACGTCGCAGATAATGATTCCCAGCGGGGCGTAACGGCCGTCCTGGAGTCGCTTCATTTCCTCCTCGAAATAGTTGCGGTTGTACAGTTCGGTCAGGGAATCATGAAAACTCATGTAGTTCAGCCGTTCTTCGGCCTTTTTCCATTCGGTCAGGTCGCGGATGATGCTCACGCTCCCGATAACCCTGCTCTCTTTATCCTTGAGGAGATTGATGGATAAGGAACAGGGCACCGAGGTGCCGTCTTTTCGTTGATACGCGATTTCGTAATTGCGAAGGAAGCCGTCGCGGCGCAGCTTGTCCAGCATCCGGTCCATTTCCGCTTGATCGGAGTAAAAGTCGAAGGCCTTTCTGGATCGCATTTCTTGATATTCGTATCCAAACAGTTCGCCGGCCCTACGGTTCCACCTCGTGAATCTCCCCCGGGCATCCACGATAACGATGGCGTCGGCCGAGTTTTCCAGGACATTGTCCAGTGAATCCCTCTCCTGGCGCAGGCTCTCCTGGAGTTCTTTATAAGCGGATATATCCAGGAAAGAGGCCACGCTCTGCTCGGATCCGGGGATCACGTCCACGGTAATGACAATGTCCTTGATCAGGCCCTGCTTGTCCTGAAAGCGGCATTCGTAGTTGGTGGGGGCCAGTTCGGGGTTCTGTCTTCTTAGATTGTGATACTCCACCATCTTCTGAAGATCGGCTTCATCAGCCACGAAATCCTTCCAGCTCCTGCGGCCTTCCAGTTCCTGCTTCTCGTAGCCGGAGAGCTTTTCAAACTCCTTGTTGGCCAGGAGAATCGTGGTGTCCATGTCTGCGATAAAGGTCGCAGATCCGGTGTTCTCGAAAATGGCCCGGTAGGTCTGTTCGCTCTTCTCAAGGGCCTTTTCCATGTCCTTGCGCCGGGTGATGTCGGTGTAGACGGCCACCACTCCCTGCAGGGCCCCGTCCAGGGAGATCGGGGACCCGGAGACTATGACCTGGACCGGGGTTCCGTACTTGGTATAACGGACCGTTTCCAAAGGGGGCAGGTTGTTTCCGGACATTACCAGACGGGTAACGTCTCTGGCTTCCTGGATCACATCGGACCGGCTGATAAGGTCGTCGAGATCACGGCCCAGGACTTCCTCGCAGGTATAGCCGAAAATGTTCTCCGCGCCGGGGTTCCATTCCAGGACCCGTTGAGAGGAATCCAGGGTCACGATGGCGTCGGGGGCGTGGTGGATGACGGATTCGAGGTATTTCTGGCGCTTGGCAAGCTCTTCCTCGATCCGTAACCGTTCTTTCTGCTCCTTTTCAAGCCTGTTGACTCTCTGCAGTAATTGATCATAGGTTGGTTCATGAGTCATGATCATTCCCGGGATCTCGATTTTTTTTTTTGAGGATAAACCTTTTGTTGTATACAAAAGAAACGCGTCAAGTTCAAGGAAAAGCTCCAAAGCGGGCTTCGCCCGCAACCCAGAAGGTTCCAGGCCTCCGGCTCGTAGAGAACGAGCCTACGCCTCGGAGAGTTCACGGTTCACGGTTAAGAAAATGAAAAAAACCTTTGGGGCAATACCTTTTTCTCAAAATAGTCCTTGTAAGAAGGAGTTGGTAGTCTTCTGCGGATACTTTGTTATTCCATTTAAAGAATGAGTTTGTTTTTGGAGATTTAGAACTAAAGAATCTCAGAAACCTGTTGACAGGATTTACAGGATATACAGGATGAGAAGAAAGATTTTTCGGCGTGCCGGATGCCCGCCGGAAAGGTCTCTCCTGCCGGAGGCGGATTTCCTTGACCGCAGGCTTCCGGCATGCGGTCAAAAAAAAATAATCCATTAAATCATGCCTGCCCAGTGAAACAGGCGTCAGCCTCAGCTTTGCTGGTTTCATTGGGTTAATCCTGTCAAAAAATTCCTGGATAAGTCTTATCTTGGCTATTTCCTGAATAATCTTCGGTAAAGTACTAACGGAAGAGCACCACGAAGTCTGAGTTTACAATGATATGACTTGAAATTTCATGTATATGTCAGCTTTGCCAGAGGCAAAGCTGACAACAGACACGGAGATGACAGTATGGAGAAGAACCTGCAGAAGCTCCTGGAGAGGCTGCTCAAATTCCGCGATGAACGGGACTGGGCCCGGTTTCAGACCCCGAAGAACCTGGCCCTTTCCATTACCCTGGAGGCAGCCGAGCTCCTGGAGCACTTCCAGTGGACCACAGATGACGAGCCGCTGGCAAAGGACAAGGTCGAGGCCATGTCCGAAGAAGTGGCCGACATCCTCATCTATGTCCTGCTCATGGCGGACAGGCTGGGCATCGACCCGGTCGAGGCGGCCTTTGACAAGATCGAAAAGAACGCGTCCAGGTATCCGGCCGAGCTGGTCCGGGGGAAAAGCAAGAAGTATACACAATACTGAGCTGATGTGGGCTGTCTGTCGTGACTTGCCGCACCATTTTTCTCAGATCTGAACCCCATCGGTTTCTGTCCCTTCATCTGTCTTTCCCGCCGAGCAGCCAGTCAGGGCGCAGCTGAGAAGCGAAGACGGAAGGACTGGTGAGCGGTTGCTCCAAGTTTTTAAAAAGGTTGACACTTCTCCTCTCTTGCTTGTACGTTCTGCTTGATTTAGCATAAGAACCGTGAACTCTCCGAGGCGTAGGCTCGCTCTCTACCCTCCGGCCTGGAAGCCCTACGGGCTGGAAGCGGAGCCGGAGGCCTGGAGTCTTTGGGTTACGGGCGAAGCCCGCTTTAAACCATGTGCACTCGTATATATCCCCTTTTTTTGTTCGCGTGCCTCATCCTCGCCGGCTGCGGACAGAAGGCGGCCGTTCAAAACCAGAGTCCAGCGCCAGAGGCGGCAGAGCAGGTCGAAGACCGGACCCGGGCCAATCCCGGGGTCTGGTTTGTCCGCTTCTTTCAGGACAATATCTCGGCCGTGGACAGCAACCGCTGTCCGTCCACCCCCAGCTGTTCGGCTTACAGCCTCCAGGCCTTTCGCAAGCACGGCTTTTTCAAGGGCTGGCTCCTGACGGTGGACCGACTGCTCCACGAAGCCGACGAGACCAGCCTCAGTCAGCGGGTGGTCCGGGGCGACGAGCTCAAAATCTATGATCCGGTGGGCAACAATGATTTCTGGTGGCATGAAGAACAGGCCAGGTAAGCGTCTCCTGGTGCTGATCACAACCGGCCTCGTCCTGTGGCTGGGATTAGCTGCGGGGTCGGCCCGGGCCGCCGAGGTGACCGTCAGCAGCCAGGAGCAGTTCGCGTTTGCCCGGGAACTCATGCAGGAGGGCGAGTATCTCCTGGCCATCGGAGAGCTGCGGAGATTCATCCGCTTCTTTCCGGAAGACGAGGATGTCCCCAGGGCCTGGTATCTCATCGGCCGCTGCCGCATCGCGCTCGGCCAGCACCAGAAAGCAGCCTCGGCCTTCTCCCGTGTGTTCCGGCTGGATCCCGATCCGGAAACCAGACAAAAGACCCTTCTGGCCGTGGGGGACGTCTTGACCAAGCAGGACCGATCGCACGATGCCGTAGGCTACTACAAAGAGCTCCTGAAAAGGGATCTGGAGCCCGAAGCGCGGGGCAGGATCCTCTACCGCCTCGGCTGGGCCGAGCTGCGGGAGGGGAATTGGCAGCAGGCCTCCACGGCGTTTCAGCAGGTGCCCTTGAAGAGCCAGTATTCGGATACAGCCAACTGGCTGGCCAGGCGGAGTCTGGAAGGGAGTGGGCTGCCCTACAAGGATCCGGTCAAAGCCGGGATCATGGCTTCGCTGATTCCCGGGCTGGGCCATGCTTATGTCCATCGCTACAAGGATGCGGCCATGGCCTTTGCGGTCAATGCCCTCTTCGCCCTGGCGGCCTGGGAGTCCTTCGAGGAGGGACATGAGGTCCTGGGAGGGATGCTCCTCTTCCTGGAGCTGGGCTGGTACACGGGCAACATCTACAGCGGGGTCAATGTCACCCACAAGCACAACCGGAGATTACGAGGTGATTTTCTGCAAAATCTGAAAGAGCAAACCGATTTGCGTTTTGGGTTCAACAGCCGGGGAGGCTTGGCCCTCAGCCTAAACCTCCGGTTTTGACCCTTGGATCCAACCGCTCACTCCTCCTCTCCCCAGGGTCTGTTCGGGTGGAGAAACTGCTCCAGGAGCTTCTCCTCCTGGAGTCTGGGTTCGTTCTCGAAGCGCTCTTCCAATTCTTTGGTCTTTTCGATCCCCGTCTGCTCCAATTTCTGGTCTCCGGGCACGATGATGTAAGGAGTGATGAGGATGACCCGCTCAACCTTGTCTCTGGTGTTCCGGGTGTTGCCGAACAAGGGATTGAGCCCGGGGATGCTGCCCAGGCAGGGGACGGTGTTGCGGTCCCTGGTCCTTGAGTTCTGGATGAGCCCTCCGATGAACACGGTCTGCCCGTCGTCGGCCAGAAGCCAGGTCGAGACGTTGGTGGAGGTGACCGTGGGGATGCCCTCGGATATTTCAGCTGAGTTGATGCTGGGCCTGGCCTGAAGCAGGATTTTCTTGTCGCTTATATAGGGGGTTATTTCCAGGATGGTTCCGGTGTCGATGAACCTGATGTCTTCCGAAGCCAGGCCGTCGCTGATGGTGGTAACCTTATAGCCCTGCTTCCCCCCGACCTGCACTCGGGCCGGTTTGCCGTGGATAGCCAGGATCTTGGGGCTGGACAGAGAGTGGACTTCCGTCTTGCTCTGCAAAAGGTCCAGGGCCGCGGCGAATTGATGTCTGGTCCCGGCCGCGGTGATGATATTGCCGAAGAGCCCGGACCCTTCGGAGGGAACCGGAGAGACCCCTTCGCTATCCGGCAGGATTCCGGTACTGAAGCCGCCGGTTCCGATTCTGACGTCTCCGAGTACCTGCTCCCAGTTGACCCCGAAGTCCATGGCCCTGGTCAGCCGGATTTCCAGGATCTTGGCCTCGATAAGGACCTGCTTGGGCATGGTGTCCCACTGCTTGATGACCGACTCGATTTGCTCGATCTTTTCCGGTGTGTCCTGGACCAGGATGGTCTGGGTATCTTCGTGGACCTTGATCAGTCCGGATTCGGTCATGGAGTCCAGGATCTCCTCGACCTTTTCCAGGGAGGCGTATTGGAGGTTGAAGATGCGCACCTCCTGCCGTTCGGATTCGGGCTGGTACTCCCCTTTGGGTTTGTAGACATAGTACAGATCCCGGCCATGCACGGAATAGGTGTAGCCTCCGGCCATGGTGATCGCCCGCAGGGCTTCCTTAAGACCGACGTTGTTCAAATGCAGAGAAATGTTCCCGCTGACGTCGCTGGCCATGGCGATGTTTATGTCCAGAGTCAGGGCCAGCGATGAGAGGATCTTGCGAATGCTGGTGTCCAGGACGTTGATATTTAGCTTGGTCCCGGCGGCTTCCCGGACATCCAGGCTGAACTCCTGACTGCCGGTTTGCTCCTCTTCTTCCTGCACCTGCTGATCAACCGCTTTGGAGCGGTCCTGTCCGGTCCGGCCGAGCAGTTCCTGCGCCTGCTTAAGGACTTCGGACCGTTTCAGGCTCTGATTTTGTCCGGAGTCCCCCTGGGCCGGGGCATTATTTTCGGCCCAGGCCTGACGGCTGCTTTCCGTGGCCTTCTCCAGGGTCGGGATCTCGATGCAGCTTAAGAGGGACCAGACAAAAAAGACGCAGGTGAGAGCGATTCGTTTCTTATTCATGATTCATTATCTTAAGTCTCTGCAGGAAGTTGTCGGTTTTAAGCAGGACGCTGTCCTTTTCGATTGCCACCAGTCGATGACCGGCCAGAGAGTCACCTGGAAACAGCATCCGACCGTTGATAATGGCCAGTTTCCTTTGCCCGAGAATGGTCGCTTCCAGGTTGAGCCCTGAAAGGTCCGGCTTTTCGGGTTTCTCCCGGGCAAGCTTGCCCTTTTGGGGTAGCATGGCCTGCAGGTCTACCCCTTGTCCGGGTTTGAATATGTTCCTGGTTATTTTTTCAAGTAATTCCAGACTGCTTTTCTCGAAGGGCAGGACAGGCCTTTCGGTCTGGATATCGATCTCTGGAACCGATACGCTCGTTCTGGAAGCGACCGGAGGGCCAGGGGCCCCTTGCCCGCTTTTTGGCCCTGCAAAGCGGAAATAGGCCACGGCGGCAAATAGAATGACCAGGGCCAGGACGAGGTAGAGTTTGATTTTTTCTTTGCGGCTGTGTTCCATTCCTTCAATCCGCCTCCTCCGATAGATGGATCAAACCCCCGTTTATCAGGAGCCGGTACTGCTTTTCCGACTCGAGGGGAATGATCCGCACCTTGTCCAGGACCAGAGGGGCCTCCAGGCTTTCCAGGTTCCGGATCAGTTCAAGAATCGGCAGAATACGCCCCTTGCAGATGATCTGCATGTTTTTTTTGCGATACAAGTCGACGTTTCCGGTCTGTCCAGGCTGGAGATTGACCAGGGTCAGCCCGGCTTCCCTGATGAGGGAGTCCATCTCCTGAAACAAGGCCCCCCGCCTTTGGTCGGGCGACAAATAACTGGTCAGTTGTTTCATGTCTTCCTGGAGATCCCCGAGGGCTTTTTTCAGCTTCAGCAGCCTGGTTCGGGCCAGTCCTAGGTCTTGTTCTGCCTGAGCGGCCTCTTTTTTCTGGTCCAGAATCAAGTCCCGGTAATCCCTGGTGGCCGAAATCGCCCAGCAGCCATAGGCAAGCGTCAGGATTACAATTAGAGTCAGGAAGATGAGGTCAATTTTTTTCATGCCGTCCGCTTCATGCCGCTCACCCCGATGACCCGAGCCTACCCTGGATTTGAAACCGGATCAGGGGGAGCAGCCGTCCGTTCATGGTTCTGCCGGAGTCCTCTTTTTGGGCATACTTCAGTTCCATATCCCGGAATAGGGCATTGCCCTGGAGTACCTGGAGAAACCCGGTGATGTCCGCATGGGAGAGGGCTTCTCCCCTTATGTCTATTCTTCCGGACCAGTCCCGGTTGTCCTGGCCTGGGTCTGACAGGATCTCCACCTGCCGAAGCCAGGTTCGGGCGTTGAGATTGTCAGCGATTATCTGCAGGGGAACAGAGGCCGAAGTCCGGTCAAAGGGGACCAGCAGCTTGTCCCTCTCTTGCAAAAGTCGGTTGTATTCCTTCTGGCTGCTTTCGATCCTGTCCACCAGGGACAAAAGCTCGTTTCTGGTTTGCGCGACCCGGTTCTCATCAGGCTTGATCTCTTGAATGGCCTTGATCTGGATTCCGCAGTACAGGCTGATTACGAGCACAAGACCGGCCAGGACCTTGGACCAGAGACGAATGCTGCGCAAGATCTTTCTCCTGGCCAGGATGTCCTCGGGTATGAGGTTGATGTCTTTTAAAGCCATGGTACCCTGCGCAAGGAGAGCCCGAGGGCCAGAGCAAAGCCGGAGTCGATCTCCGCTTCCGGGAGCCGGCATTTAGGGCCTGTTTTGAAATGAGCGGCCGGAGCCATCTCTTGAACAGGCAGATTGATCCTGCCGGCCAGATAGCTCTCTAAACCCTGTATCACCTGGAGATGCCCATAGAGCATGGTCCCCTCGAACCGGACCTGACGTTCCTCGGACCTGATGTAGGCGAAAAGTCGGTTGAATTCGTGTACCAGCTCCTCCAAAGGGGATATGATGATCTGATAGACCGCCCTGAGCGTGTCCCGGTCCAGTCTTTCCATTTCGGCCGGTTCCAACTCGGTCCGCAGCCCGTATTTCAGCCCGTAACTGCCAAGCAGCCATCTGGCCCGGGCGTCGTCTTGGACCAGGTTCCTTTTTAGTTTGTCCAGGCATCTATCCACGCCCCAGGGCAGATGACGCTCGGCATAGATTCGGTCCCGGGAGGCGAAGCCGATAAGGGTCTGCTTCCGGCCGAGATAGCAGAGAATGGCCGGTTCCCGCGGCATCCCAAGGAGATGGTCGTGCAGGCGAATCAAGGAGGGGGCCCCGTACTCGATGACCCTGACATCCAGCCCCGCCTCTTTCATCAGGGACAGGCAGCGGCAGATGTATTCCCGTCTCGAGGCGACAACGGTGCACGCATATCCGGTCGGATTTTTTGAGTCCAAGGCCTGCAGACAGGAGTAATCCAGAACCGCATCTTCGAGGGCATAGGGGATATGATTTTCCGATTGCCTGAGGATGGCCTGTTCCGGGTCTTCGTCACGTTCGGCCTGAAACTGGAGCGGAAAGCTGAAGACCTGAGACGAATCAAGCCGGAGCACGACCCTCTTACCCCGGAAATTGGCTTTTTGCCTGAGTTTCTTGAGAAAACCAGGTAAAGAGCTGTCGGACAGGGGATCGCCGTCGGTGTCCGCGTCCAGATGTCTGTGCATGGCCTCCCGGATGCGCAGCCCCCTGCCGGCCCGCTCCAGCTGGACCGCAAAAAGGTCGTCAGGCCCGAGGTCGAGGCCGATGGGGTAAGTCTGTCCTTGGTTCAGCATGGGCCTAAAATTAAATAAGGAAAATGGAATAGATTTGAATATTGATTGATTTTACTGCCTCTACCATGACGTTCAATACAACTCCGGAACCGGTTTGTAAAGGAGGACACGAATCCGGTTGTTGTCCGTGTCCGCCACATAGATCCGCCGCGGTCCTCGCTCATCGGCCATGGCCAGGCCCGAGGGGCGGTTCAGGTCGGCCTGGACCGCAGGCAGGCCAGTGCCGTTGTAGCCCTGGCTGTCGTTGCCGGCCAGGGTGTAGATATAGCCATTATGGGCGCTGACCACCCTGATGCGATTGTTGCCTTGATCCGCGATGTAGATATTGCCGGCCCGGTCCAGGGAGACATCTACAGGTGTGTTGAGAGTGGCGCCAGTGGCCGGTCCACCGTCATCGTCTTTAGAATAGCCTGGTTCTTTATCAGGATTTCCGACCACGGTGGTGATGATATTAGTTGCAAGGTCCACCATCCTGACGAGGGAGTTTTC
>JAIPER010000075.1 GCA_021737115.1 Desulfohalobiaceae bacterium | reverse complement strand
CAACAAGATAGGCCGGGAATTTGGCGATCTTTTTTTCCCGATCAACTTTGACCCCGCCACCTTCCAGAATATCCAGGGCTTCATCATCTCCTACGTAGAGGCCTGTTTTTTCCATGATTTCAAGAGTGGCCAGATGGATTTTGCTGATTTCGTTCTCACTGAAGACATCGACGCCGAAGCCGCCTGACATAATATAGTCGGCGTATTGATTGCGTGTTGCCATTTTGTCCTCCTTGATACATTTCTCTAGATGATTTGAAAGAAAGTTATTTGGAAAGCCCCAACATAGCTCTAGCCTCAGCAGGGGATGCGATTTTACGTTCGGATTCGTTGGCGATTCGAACCACGCGCTCCACGAACCGGGCGTTGCTCGAGGCCAGGACTCCTCGTGAGTAATACAGGTTATCTTCCATACCTAATCTGATATGCCCGCCCATGGCAAGTGCCAGCATGGACATAGGCAGATGGGCCCTGCCGATACCTGTCACCGACCAAATGCTGTTTTCAGGAATTATTTCAGTTAAGTGTAGCAAGGACTTCGGTTTGGCTGAAACACCAAAGGGTGTACCCAGGACAAATTGAAAATACAGGGGGTCTGCCAGTTTCCCCTGATCCCTCATGGCCAGAGCGGTCGTGATCATACCGGTATCAAATACTTCTATTTCCGGTTTGACTCCCAGTCGATTCATGGATTCAGCGGCCAAATCAAGAAAATCAGGCGGATTGATGAAAACACCGCCCCCTAAATTAATGGATCCCGCGTCAAAGGAAGCAAGTTCAGGTTTCAGCTCTAGAGATTTCAAGCGATCTTCAAATGGAAGATTACGACCGGTTATGCCGGATGTGGTCAGATTGACGATCAAATCAGTCTTTTCTCGCAAAGGCTCAACTACCTGCCGGAAAAGTTCGATATCTTGAACTCCCAAGCCGGAATCCGGGTCTCGAACATGAATGTGGACAACTGCGGCGCCGGCGTTCCAGCATTCTATTGAGGACTGGACGATTTCTTCCGGTGTATATGGGATATGGGAAGAAGATTCTCTCGTATTACGGCTTCCGGTAATGGCGGCGGTAATGATCAGTTTATCCATCTTCAACTCCTATATTACCGTAATTCAAGGAAAAAGTCGTTCTTTCTTATCTGAACACTGACACTGTCCTTCCGTTTGGAGAGTTCCTGGAGCAAGGCCAGAATCGGTTTATCGCCTCTTGGATAATGGTATTCTTTTGGTTTCATAGACAATACATCATCAACCGCCTCCTGGTTTGAGCTCAATAGCTTAAGGAGCAAGACCTCATCGGAAAGTTCAGGTCCAAATTCTTTCCTTAAGACTTCGATTGATTTTTGTAACGGCTCCCGGTTCTGCAATTCTTTTGCCCTGGGTTTCGTCAGCAGCTTGTCCCGGACCTGCTTTTCAACAGGGGCGGCCAATTCGCCATAATGACCCAGGACATAGTTTATGATTTCGTCGGTCACGGTTTTGTAACGTTCCCCGGATATCAGGTTCAATATGGCCTGAGCCCCGATATACTGGGAGAGGGGGGTAACCATAATCGGGAACCCCAATTCCTTTCGTATTTGAGAGATTTCCTTGAGTAAATCATCAAATCGATTTTCCAGGCCTCTTTTTTTCAGTTCTGCCTTAAAGTTGGACATCATTCCACCAGGGACCTGGTGCTCGTATTGAAAAAGATCGTATTCTACAGGGGCGCCCACTGGAAAACCTTCCCGTGCGGCCACAAATCTGAAGTGGTCGCTCATTGCTTTCAGGGCATCTTTGTCAATATTTGCATTGAATCCAGAAAGCGGTAAATTATCGAGGATGTTGAAGGCGGAAGGCTGGGACGGGCCGTTGGCCAGGGGAGAAACGGCTGTATGGACGGTGCTGACCCCGAGCTTGATAGACTCTAAATAACAGATGGGGGCAAGGCCGGTTGTGCAGTGCCCATGAATTTCCAGGGGAAGGCCATGGATATTTTTGAGGATGGCCGGGACCAAAGTCCGGGTTCTTTCCGGGGTCAACAGGCCGCCTACATCTTTGATAAAGATCCGGTCTGCACCGGCCCTGGCTATCTGTTCTGCTTTTTCCGCATAGAACTGATCCGTATGTACCGGACTATAGGAATATATCAGGGCGACCATGGTGGTTAACCCGGCTGTTTTTGACCACTTGATTGCTTTTCTGATTTCTTCTATATCGTGGCAGGGATCATTGATCCGGATACGTTTAGCCCCTGCTTTAGCCACTGTTTGAACCCAGAACTCGGTTACTGATTCAGGGATATTTCCGAAATTGCGGAGCACCCCGCCTACGATAAGCGGGGTCCTGGGCATGTCCCTGGCCATGAGCCTAAGGTGTTCCCAGGGATTTTCCCTCTGATTTCGAACGTACCAGTCCATGCTGATCAGGGCCATAAAATCCAGGGCCTCAAATCCCACTTGATCGATGACCGGGGCAACGGGCAGCATCATGGCAGTTGTCATCTGGCCGTTCCAGAGGCTCTGGTGGGCATCACGCAGGGTGGTGTCTACGAAGGAGATTTCATTCATGAGTTGACGACTCCCTGGGTACAGACAAAGGTTTCCAGCCAACTGGTGTTGGTTTGCCCGCTCTTGAAATGAGGATGAGCTAAAATGGATGAGAGTAATTGGAGATTGGTATCAATGCCATTCACCTGAAAATTCTCAAGGGCCTGAGCCGTTTTTGAGGCTGCATCTTCACGGTTTTCCCCGCTTACAATGATTTTTGCCAGAAGAGAGTCATAGTTGGGAGGCACAAAATACCCGCCAAAACAGTGGGTATCAACCCTGACCCATTCTCCTCGGGGTGTTTCCCATTTCGTGATCCTGCCCGGCGAAGCGCGAAAACCCGCTTCGGGACATTCCGCATTGATGCGGCACTCTATGGCGTGGCCCCTTATTGAGATTCGATCCTGGCTGAGTTGAAGCTCTTGACCAGCAGCGATTCGAATCTGCTGCTCGATGAGATCTACGCCGGTGATCATTTCCGTGATCGGGTGTTCTACTTGAATGCGCGTGTTCATTTCAAGGAAATAGAAAAGATTTTTATCAAGGTCGAATACGAATTCAACGGTCCCTGCATTTTGATATCCAATTGACCGGGCAATATTCAGGGCAGCCTCGCAAATACTTTGCCTTGCTTCAGTTGATAAAGCGTTTGACGGGGCTTCCTCGATCATTTTTTGATATCGGCGTTGTAAAGAGCAATCCCTCTCAAAAAGATGAATGCAGTTTCCAAAGCAATCTGCCAGAATCTGGATTTCAATGTGCCTGGCGTTGGGTATGAATCTTTCCATATAGATTCTGTCATCGTCGAAGGCAGCCCGTGCCTCTGCAGATGCTTCCATAAATGCGGATTCCATCTCTTCCGGCCGGTAAACTATTTTCATCCCTTTTCCGCCGCCACCTGCTGCGGCCTTCAGCAGTACGGGGAATCCTATCTTTTTTACTTCAGACCATCCTTGAGTCAGGTTGGTAATTAATCCCGAACCAGGAATAACCGGAATATCTAAATTCATGGCTGTTTTTCTGGCAACCAGCTTGTCCCCCATTTTCCGTATGCTGTCGGGTTTCGGACCAATGAAGATCAACCCGTTACGCCCGCAGGCTTCTCCGAGGTCAGGGTGCTCCGCCAGAAATCCATATCCCGGATGAACGGCGTCTGCATTGCTGCCCAGGGCAGCCATGATGATTGTATTTATATCCAGATAACTCTTAGCAGGTGCCGGCGGGCCAATACAAACGGACCTATCGGCCATCCTGGCCGCCAGGCTGTCACGGTCCGCCTCTGACATGGCCAGTACTGTCTCGATACCTAAGTTCCGACAAGTCTTGATGATACGAACGGCAATTTCCCCACGATTGGCCACTAAGATTCGGGATACGGGCTTCATATAATTTCTTCTCAACGCTTCTGATCAGTGCTCAGCCATTCTTGTGTAACTATTTAAAGCCCCTCAATCTCCGCTTGTGGATCGATAAGGAACAGGACTTGATTATACTCCACCATCTGCCCGTCTTTCGCGCAAATTTTGGCAATTTGGCCCCGCACTCCGGCGTGGATGGTGGTGAAAAGTTTCATTACCTCTATGATGCAGACCTTGGTTTCTTCATCCACAACCTGACCTGCTTCCACATAGGGTTGATCACCCTGCTTGGGTGATCTATAAAAAGTGCCTAGCATAGGAGACCTGATTGGGATTAGTCCCTCAGAAACAGCCGCATCGTCTATACCGCCCGAACCATCTCTCAAGAGCCCTTTTTCAGCAGCAAGATCAATTTGATTATCTGTTTTGACTTTCTTGTCAGTGCCAGCGGGCTCAGGTATCGAAAAATCTTGTTCACCTTGGGGATAAGCTGGAATTTTTCCTTTGTTCACAATAAGCTTCAAGCCGTCAACCTCAAGGTGGAGGTGATTATAGCTGGTTTCGTCTAGAATCTGTAAAATTTGGAGTATATCTGCTTGGGTCAAGTTCATAGCGCTCACCTTGATATTATAACTGTTTTGGTTTTTTAACTTTTCTCTTGTGATTGCAGATTAAAAACGTTTTAAAAACAAAATGAGTGTCCTCCAAAAAACCATTTTCTTAAGTCTTCAATACAGGGGTAACGAAGATAAACTGCCTTCGGGGCCTTGCAGAGCCCCAGACCCATATGCAAGCCAGTTAAGCAAATAACGTGCCAAGTAGATATAATTCTTATAACTATGCATAATAGTGAGTATTTTCTAAAGGGATAGGAAGGAATGTAGCAATGAATATGTCCTTTATTTGGACACATTTGGGGTAGAACGCTGTCCTAAGTTTGGACACTAAGTCAGGCAAAATTATTCTTTACTCCATAGCTCCTGGGAAATGGACAGAATGGTCGCTCAATGGGCTTGTCTTGTTGACAGTAGTTTTGGGATAGTGTATAAACTTTGGACAGTAATTTTAAGAAGGCTAGTGCCTTATATCTTGAGTCCTGTAATAAAAAACAAGAATTTTTAACCACAAAGTCACAAAGGAAAGAATAATCAAAGCGGGGTAGGCTCAATGCATCTCATCCAAGGCGATGAGATCCATCGAGACTTACCGCTTTGCTCAAACTTGCAATCCCTGCCGGGATGGGGCTTACTCCGCAGGCGTGGAAGTCTTTTCCTTTGCCAAGCCCAGGCAAAGTAAAAAAGTCCTCTTCCCTCGTGTCTCTTCCTTTGTGTCCTTCGTTCCTTCGTGGTTCAATTTTCTTTTTCTTGTTGAAACTATTGTGATGTAGATGATTCATGAATGCTATTTATTGGGTTGCGGGCGAAGCCCGCTTTAAACTACTATACCAGAAATTGGCATAAATTTATGACCTCCGTAAGTATAATGGGCATAATTCACAGGCTGAGGCGAAGCAAAGACCTTTGACAAGTGTAAGTATGCCTAAACCGATTATGATGAGAAAAGCAAATGGGACTTAAGGAAACAAAAGATCTGGATCTGGCAAATAACGAAGAATTGCTCCCTTTATTGGAACTTATGCTTGATCAGGCATACCTTGGCATTGTCCTTGTGGATCCCGACGGCATCATTCGATTCATGAACCGTCAATACGAGGAATTAATCGGTTTGGATCGAAGGGAAACCTATGGGAACCATATTACCGAATACTTTCCTGACTCAAGGCTTCCAGAGGTGCTACGAACCAGGAAAGCCGAACTAGGGTGGAAATACAACTATCAGGGAAAGGAAACATTGGTGGTCAATCGGATTCCTGTAATCCAAGGAGAAAAAACCATTGGCGCAATGACTCAGTGCATCTTTCGGGATATTTCTGAATTGCAGGAAATGGCCGGCAGATTGGAATTGTTGGAAACGAAAGTTAAGACCTATAAAAGAGCGGCCAGTGATTTGCTCACCCCGAAATACAACATGGACGACATCAAGGGTGCCAGCCAATCCATGAGGGAACTAAAAAAAATGGCCCTTATGTACGCACCAACAGACAGTGCCGTTCTGATTACAGGAGAAACCGGAACGGGCAAGGAACTGTTTGCCCATGCCATTCATCATGCCAGCAATCGGAATGACGGTCCTCTTGTCTGTGTCAACTGCTCCTCTATACCGGAAGAGCTGTTGGAATCGGAATTGTTCGGATATGCAACCGGGGCTTTTACCGGGGCTCGAAAAAACGGGAAACAGGGTAAAATAGAATTGGCCCACGGTGGTACTCTTTTTCTTGACGAAATCGCTGAATTGCCCCTCATGGCCCAAGCCAAATTGTTACGTGTCCTTGAGGAAAAGAGGCTGGACAAAATCGGCGAGGTGATGCCCTTTGAAATCGATTTTCGCATCATCGCAGCTACCAACAGCCCCCTTGATTTTCTAAAAAATCAGAAGAATTTTCGACAAGATCTCTTTCACCGACTGGCCGCCATTTTCATCAACATTACACCCTTGCGGGAAAGGATTGAAGACGTTCCGGTTCTGGTTCAGCATTTTCTGCAAAGTGGACCCGGAAGGGGAATGAAAGTTACCGAAAGAGCCCTGCGCAAATTGATGGGCTATTCTTGGCCGGGTAACGTCAGAGAATTGCGGAACGCCTTGGAGTTGGCCGTGTGCGTGGCCCAGAATGAGGGTATCATTGATCAGGACCAACTGCCCGGGCACATAAATGCCCCAAAGACAGAGAGCCAATCCGAAATGGACCAAGGTGATTTGCTCTTGAAATCAACAATCCATAATCAAGAAGTCCAGTTAATCAAAAACGCCTTGAGCTGTTGCCGGGGGAACAAGGCCCGAGCTGCGAAAGTATTGGGGATATCCAGGTCCTCTCTGTATAATAAAATCAAGCGTTACGGCATCCATTAATGTTCGCGCTTCGAATTCTGCCAAAGTCAGTCCTTGCGGATCTCAGCCAATTTTTTCACCCCGTCCCCGGCGTCCTGGGCGTAGGCATCGGCCCCTATTCTTTTTGCCCAGCGCTGGGTCACCGGAGCACCCCCCACAATGGTCTTGTATTTTTCCCGGAGGCCTTCCTTACGCAAGAGCTCCTCCAGGTTCTTCTGCTGGACCATGGTCGTGGTCAGCAGTGCGCTGGTTCCGATGACATCGGCGCCGAATTTTTCCGCTTCGTCCAGAATCTTTTGATTGGGGACGTCGCGTCCAATATCCTTGACGTCGAAGCCGTTGGCCTTGAAGATGGAGACTACGATCGTCTTGCCGATATCGTGGACATCGCCTTCAACAGTGGCGATGAGGACTTTGCCCTTGTCTCCCTTTGCTTCACCTCCAACCAAGGATTCGTTGATGACCTCCACCACCTTTTCCATAGTCTGACCTGCTACGATGAGTTCGGGCAGAAACAACCGCCCCGAACCAAAGAGTTCTCCCACTTCGGAGATACCCGGGAGAAATCCCTTTTCCAGGAGCTCGATGCCGCTTACCCCCGAATCAAGACCTTGTTTGGCCAAATCCACGGCCTTATCCTTATTCTGGTTAACGATGGAATTTTTGGCCTCTACGAATAGCTGTTGTTTCTCTACCATGCTTTTCTCCTGCTGACGGTTGATAATAAACGTTTCAAGTCAGATTTGCTTTTTTTCCCAGCTCGTTTGTTTCACGTTACGCGCTCAGCATTTCTTTATCCTTACTCCTTACGCCGCACTTTTCTTCACGGCTTCACCCGGTCTTTGAACATGTCCACGCAGTTGATATCCAGATCAAGGAGCTCAGCTATCCGAAACTTGGCATCGATGCCTTTGGCCACTCCCGGGGCCTCGTTGACCACGCCGATGTTAAGATCCTCTCTCATTTCACCCATGGTCACGGAATCGGCCAGGTCGGTCACTGGCACCTTCAGCTTGTCCGCGACATACTGCTTGGCCTGCTCGATGCGCATCCCCTTATTGAGCTGCAAACGGGCCACCAGATCTCCGGTGGTCCGCATCCCGCCCATTCCCGAGGCGATGGAGTGCGCCGCGTGCATGCCGCAGGGATCCCCGACCCCTACCTACAACCCGTCCAGACGGCAGAGTTCCACATGGGCTTTGGAGGCCCTGGACAGGGCGTCCAGAGGGGGCATGATGTTCAGAGGCACCCCGCCCACCCCCATACCGAGGTTGGCGTGTAGAGGGATCTCTGAGGCTTCGGAACAGGCCTTGGTGAAAGTGACGGACCGGGCCAGGTTCCAGGGCAGGGACTCATTGGTCCCGGTATTGACCACCGGGCCGAAGATGGTCACCCCGGCCTTCTGGGCCAGCTTGACCTGATCGTGAGGGTAGAGCCCGGCCAGACGAACCCCTTCGTACTCGATCTCACCGTGCATGCCCAGGATGAACTCCCCGGCCATGCCCATCTCGATGCCCATTTTGGGATACTTGGCCTTCAGGGTCTCGGCCGCCTTGAGGGCGGCGTAGAACTCGGCGTCACCGGCCGCCCCGGTGGTGTCGAAGTTGATCCCGTCGGCCCCGGCCTCATAAAGTTCTGAACCTACAAAGATCATGTCCTTGATGGCCAGTTCAATGGCTTGTGCGTAAGCCTCTTTGGCTTCGTCGAACTTGCCCTGGGGCAGGAGGTCGCCCGGGTTGGGACAGGGGCCGTCCGGATAGGTGTACAGGCCCAGATTGGGCATGGCCCCGTAGAGCATGGGCGGGATGGTCAAAAGGACGGCCTGTTCCATGTTCGGTTTGTCGTAGATGACCACATGCTTGACCTGCTTGTAGCTGTAGTCGATGTGGGCCAGTTCCAGGGTGTCCGCTCCTAGGGCACGCTCAAAGAGCTGCAGCTGCTGGAACTTGCTGACGCTGATATGCGCCCGTTCGATTTTTGAGGTCATGTTGTCGTAGGACAGGCAGCATTCATGCCCCTCGTCCACCCCGACGACCCGGGCCTTGGATTTGTAAAGATCCAGGAGGTATCGCAGCTCATCCTCGCTTAATGGTGGGATCCGCCCCTTTTGGGCGGCATCCTGAGTGCCGTCAACCAGGTCCTCGTAGATTTCCTCTTCCAGGAGCTCGATAAAACTCCCGTCACCGAGCCGGGTCCGTATTTTGCCCATAACAATGACTCCTTGGATTTCAGGTTATTCCTTGTCCGTTCCCAGATGGGAATCCTTGATCCCGCCGAAGGGAAGATAGGGATGTGAATAAAGTTTTTGACCCTGACATTTTGAAACCCTTCCGGCATAGGATAACCTCCTTACTATGACATTGTTTCAGCTAGAAAAATCAAATCTTACATGATGTCTTCTAAAAGAGTATGCTCCAAATCAAAGGTTTCGGCTACTGACCGGTAGGTGACCTTGCCGTCGACCACATTGAGGCCGAGTGCGATTTCCTTGTTCCCCCTGGCCGCTTTTTTCCAGCCCTTGTTCGCGATTTCCAGTGCATAGGGCAGGGTGGCATTGGTCAGGGCCAGGGTGGAAGTCTTGGCTACGGCCCCGGGCATGTTGGCCACACAGTAATGGACCACCCCGTCCACGGCGTAGACCGGTTCGGAATGGGTCGTGGGTCGGGAGCATTCAAAGCAGCCGCCCTGGTCGATGGCCACGTCCACCATGACTGCACCGGGTTTCATGGCCGAGAGCATCTCCCTGGTGACCAAATTCGGGGCCTTTGCCCCGGGAAGCAGGACCGCCCCGACCACGACATCGGCTTTGTTCACGGTCTCTCTGATGAGGCTGGGCGTGGACTTGAGCAGGAAGCAGTTGCTGGGCATGACGTCGGAGAGGTAGCGCAGCCGGTCCAGGCTGACGTCCAGGAGGTAGACCTTGGCGCCCAGGCCGCAGGCCATCTTGGCCGCGTTGGTTCCGACCACCCCGCCACCGATGATCACCACGGTCCCGGGTTCTACTCCGGGGACGCCTCCCAGAAGGACGCCCTGGCCTCCGTGGACCATTTCCAGGAACTTCGCGCCCTGCTGGATGGACATCCGGCCGGCGATCTCGCTCATGGGGGTTAGCAGAGGCAGGGAGCCATCCGGTTTCTGAATGGTCTCATAGGCGATGTTGACTGCCTTGCTCGTAATCAGGGCCTCGGTGAGTTCCTTGTTGGCGGCCAGATGAAGATAGGTGAAGACGATCTGGCCTTCCCGGATCAGACGGTACTCCAAGGGCAGCGGTTCTTTGACATGCATGACCATTTCGGACTGGGCGTAGATCTCTCCGGGGGTTTCCAGGATCGTGGCCCCGGACTGGACGTACTGATCGTCGGAAAAGCCGCTGCCAAGGCCGGCCCCCTGTTCCAGGAGCACTGGATGGCCTTTCTGGGTCATGAGCTCGACTCCGGCCGGGGTCATGGCCACTCGATTTTCTTCGGTTTTGATTTCTTTCAAGACACCAACTTTCATTTTTTCTCCTTTCTGCCGATCCGCACTTCACTGTGGTGTTACAGGGACCGGGAATCGAATTTTGTCAATTGGCTCCTGGTGACGGGCTATTGTTGACAAACTTTCAAAAAGTCGGGGTGTACACCGGCTTTTGCTTAGAAATTGTTCAGAGCGTTCTTGACCGCCTTCACGATCTGATCGAGCTGTTCCCTAGTGACGCATAGGGCCGGGGCAAAGTTCATGATGGTGTTGTTGCCCGGAATACTGGTGTTGGTCCGGCCCACGAGCACCCCTTCCGCGGCTACGCCAGCCATGAGTTTACCCATTTCAGCCTCGGATATGGGCTCCTTGGTCTGTTTGTTCTTCACTAACTCGAGGCCGCAGAAAAGGCCTTGTCCCCGGACGTCGCCGACCATGGGCAGGTCGGCCAGTTCCCGGAGGCGGTCCAGGAAATAGTCGCCCAGGATGCGGCTGCGTTCCACCAGATTCTCATCTTCGATGATCCTCAGGTTTTCCAAACCGGCGCTCATGGCTGCGGCGCAACCGCCGTAAGTACTGATATCCCGGTAGAAGTTCAGGCGGTCGGATTCATCGTTTGGGTCGTTGAGAAACTTGTTAAAGATCTCTTTAGTGGTCGTGGTTGCGGACAAAGGCATATAGGAACTGGCCAGGCCCTTGGCCATGGTCACCATGTCCGGTTTGACCTCGTAGTGCTCATAGCCCCAGAACTTGCCGGTCCGGCCGAATGCGCAGACCACTTCGTCGAAGATGAGGTAGATCCCGTATTTGTCGCAGATTTCCCTGAGGATGGGGTAGTATTCCGCGACCGGCGGCAGAATGCCGCCCCCGGCGGTGATTGGCTCGACAATGCATCCGCCCACGCTGTCCGGCCCTTCCCTGAGGATGACCTCTTCGGCTTCCCGGGCGCAGCGGATATCGCAACCGGGATAGTCCAGATCAAAGGGGCAGCGGTAGCACAGGGCCGAGGGGATTTCGGCGAAGCCCTCGGCAAAGGGGCCGAAATGCTGCTTCCGTTCAGACTGGCCTGTGGAGCTCAAGGCCCCGATGGTCGTTCCGTGATAATCCCGATTCCGGTAGAGAACCTTGTATTTGCCCCTTCGTTCCGGATCGATGTGCGATAGCTGGCGGATCATCTTGTAGGCCTTTTCATTGGCCTCGGAGCCGCTGTTGGAGTAGAAGATCCTGTCCTGATTGGGGAGGTAGTCCAGGATTTTTTTGGAGAGCTTGATGGCCGGGATGTTGCCCAGGGCCCC
>JAIPER010000074.1 GCA_021737115.1 Desulfohalobiaceae bacterium | reverse complement strand
GAGATGCCCATGCCCAGAATGATCAACACAAGAACCGGCATGAGTATTTTGTTTTTGAGGCTCAGTTTCATATTCGGGCTCCCATTCAAGCTGATTGGGTTGCTGGTTGTCTAAGCCTGCCGGAGCATCCGGCAGGCCCTTTCGGGTTAACGCAAGGTCTCGTTCAGCTCTTCCACAGTGATAGAGTCGTTATAGATGCCGGCCGAAACCTGGTACGGACGGTTCGGGACCTGGATGGTGAAGGATATCTTGCGGAAAACCTCCTCTTCCGGCTCCCCGGGTTTGGGCCAGAAGTAAGCGGTCCAACCACCCTGGGGGTTTTTGGCTGCCTGACAGAACCCCTGGAAGAAATAGTTGCCTTCCTTGTCCTGGAGGTTTTCAAGATCCTTGCCGATCAATTTTGGGGCAATGAAAATGCGGAGCCTGGCTCTTTTGTTTCGTTTTCCGCATTCCTCGCTCCGAGTTCCGAGTTCCGCGTTCTGAGTTCCGCGTTCTGAGCTCCGCGTTCCGCGTTCCGCGTTCCGAGCTCCGCTTGCTGCAGCTTATGCGGCACTCCTGGCCAGGGCGGCCATTTCCCCTTCGGACATGATCTTGTCGATATCCAGAAGGATTTTGACCGAGTTTTCAGTCTTGGCCATGCCCAGGATAAACGATGTCTCCACATGGGTCCCGAACCCAGGGGCGGGTTCTATCTCTGCGGCTCCGATCTCCAGGACCTCCGAGACTTCATCCACGACAATGCCCATGGTCACCCTGGTCTCTGCCTTGGCGACCTGGACCACAATGATGCAGGTCTTGCGGGAGACCTCGGCTGATTCCATGCCGAAGCGCAGCCTGAGATCGACCACAGGGATGACTTTGCCCCGTAGATTGATCACGCCTTTGACGTAATCCGGAGTGCGGGGGATCTTGGTGATATCCTGCATGCCGATGATCTCCTGAACCTTGAGGATCTCCAGGCCGTAGGATTCCTCGCCTAACAGAAAGGTCAGATACTTGCCGGCCAACTGGGCCAGATTCTCCTGTTTTTCGCTTACTTGTTGCGCTTGGGCTTGCATTTTTTACCTCCCTTATCCAGTTTGATCTCCTTGGTTTAAAGCCAAGGAGATCAAACTGGATTTTTTTGATTTAATTTGTGTTCTCATCGTAATGAGAAGATCCATCCTTCTGTTCATTCTGACAGGCGCCTTTGCCCGGCAGTAACTTTCTCAAAAAACCGGGTTTCGTATCCAGGCTATGATCTGATTCGTAGTCATTATCCTGTTTCCGGGATTCAAGAGAGTGCCATGAGCCGTTCATTTTTCCGCCGATGAGCCCCATGAGGTCGTTGACCATTGTCTCCAGATCCTCGGCCTGGGAAGAGAGTTTTGCAGAGGCGGATGCGGCTTCTTCTGAATCAGCCGCGTTCTGCTGGACCACCTTGTCCATCTCTGCCACCGCCGTGTTGATCTGGTCGATCCCCTGGGACTGTTCCTGGGAAGCGGCGGCGATTTCATCCACGATTTCCCCGACTTTACTGTTGTGGTCCACGGTCTGTGAAAAGGATTTCTGGGTCTTTTCCACCATGTTCACGCCTTTGTCGATCTCGGTCACCGTGGTTTGGATCAGCTCATGGGTTGTCTGGGCCGCCTCGGCGCTGCGCCGGGCCAGGTTGCGGACTTCCTCGGCCACTACGGCGAAACCCTTACCGGCTTCCCCGGCCCGGGCTGCCTCCACGGCAGCGTTCAGGGCCAGGAGGTTGGTCTGGAAGGCAATGTCGTCAATGGTCTTGATGATTTTGCCTATTTCCTGGCCCTGGACATTGATCTGCTCCATGCCGCTGCGAGTCTCCTTCATGGCGGCCTGGGCCTCCTGCATGGATTGTGTGGCCTGATTTCGGGTGTTCTGGGCCTGTTTGGCGCTGTCCGCATTCTGCCTGCTCATGGAGGCCAGTTCTTCCAGGGAGGAAGAACTCTGCTCCAGACTGGAGGCCTGTTCGCTGGCCCCTTCCGCAATCTGTTGCGAGGAGGAGGCAATGAGATCGGAGGCGGAGTTGACCTGATCCGAAGCACTGAAGAGGTCCTGGATGATTCTGCGCAGAGGTCTGGTGATCCCCAGGGTGCTGAGCACGGCCAGGACTATGCCCACGACGATCGCCAGGATGGAGGCAACGATCAGGATGGTGCTGACCAGGGAAATGGACTCAAACATGCTCATCTTCTGGGTTTTCCTGAAACCTCCAGCCGTATCCGGCACCCTTTTGGCGGATTCGAGCATAGTAGACTCGGCCTGGTTCTGTTTCTTCGTTACCTGGACAAAACGGTCAAAGGCCTGACGATAGTTTGCGGCCAGACCGCCTATTGTATCAGCCAGTTTCGTCTTCTTTTGATCGTCAAAGCCGGCCTTGAGCTTTTGGCCCATGGCCTGGATCTCGTTGGACAGTTGGTGGACCCGGGAGGCGGTTTCCTTGTTTCCAAGGGCATATTCCTTTTCTGCCAGGCGGCTGTTCAGGGTCCAGTTGATCAGTTTGGTGACATTCTCCTTGGTCTCCATGGTTTGACCCATTCTGCGGCCGATCTCTTCTTGAAGTCTTGCATAGCTCTGCTTTTGTTCCAGGCTGATCTGCCGGGCGGTTCTCTGCAGGGCGGTCGCTGATTCGAACATCACGTCCTTGCTTGCACGCAGTTTCTGATCAGCCTGGACAAAGTCTTCAAATCGCTTGGTATAGGTCTCAGCGCTGGCGATGACCTTCCCGGTGTAGGTAATGCTCTTTTCGATGGAGCCCTTTTTGCTTTGGTCCTCTACTCCGGCCAACTGCTCTTCCAGTTTGCTTTCCAGACCGGCGGCGGTGGTGATGATCCGGTTGGCGGCGTTTCTGGTCTCGTCCAAGAATTTCTGATCATGAGTCAGATTGAATTCTTTTTCCTTTTGCCTGGCCAGGACAGCGAATTTGCTGATGTCGTTGCAGGACTGCATCTTGTTCACATTGTCCTTGATTTGAGTGGTCCCCCCGTCATCAAAAAGTAGGAGCATCAGGGCGGCTCTCTGGAGCATGCGGATGTTGTCGGCGGTTTTGACCACCTCCCGGGAAGCCTGGTCCATGGCCTGCATGGCGGCCGCTTGTTCCTTTTCAAATGTCCGGAAGGCCTCAAAACCCTTTTTATAGGAAGCTATGGCCTGAATCAGATCCCGGGCCTTGTCTTTGTTGTCTTTGGTTTCAAACCCCGAGGAAAGTTTCCCGGCCAGTTGATCCATCTCCTGGATCTTCTTCTGGACGGCCAGGACCTGTTCTTTTTTGCCGTCCTCGATGTATTCGGCCTCTAGTTTGCGAGCGGCAAAGAGCAAGCCGACCAAGTCCTGAGCCGTCTTGGAGGAGACCTGGGCTTTCTGCATCTGCTGCTGGCTCAAGCGTTGGGATTTTTCCAGGTCTTTCTCGCTGGCCTCTTTGATACGCGCGGCTGTCTCCTGGAGGGAGCCGGCGCTGGCCACCATTTCGGCCTGGGCCTCTTCCTTGTCCTGAACCAGGCCGACGTATCCGGTGAAAGTCTGCTGATAGAGCTCAGCCTGGTCTTTGACCCTGTCCATGGAAGCTTTGTCCTGGTCATGGGTCAGATCGGTTTTGAAGTCCTCGGCTTCCTGCATCAAGCTCCGGACTTCTTCCTGCAGTTGGTTCACTGCTTCCGTATCCCGTCTGGAAATGAATCGCCGTTCAAATTCCCTTGCATTCTGCGTCTTCTGGATCAGATTTCCGGCTTGATCGGACAGGTCCACCTGTTGTGTGACATTGTTCAAGCCAAGGTAGCCCACGATTCCCAGGGTCAGGGTCAGAGCCAGGACGATACCAAAGCTCACTCCGAGTTTGGTTCCGAGTTTTGCGTTCTTGAGCATCTAATTACTCCTTTTATTTTGAAAGAATATACTCGTAAAGGGTGTTGCAATCATGAACTTATCTTCAATTAAATCAACATATTGCAAAAAATAGTTTGCATGGGTAACTATTTGTAATATTTGCTAATTTCACTATGCTCGCAACACCCTTTCGTACACTTGTACTAAGTATGAATTTTTATGGTTCATCCAGTTTTTGCATACTTTCAGTTCTTCAGATGCCTCATTCTTTTGTGCGTCATTCCGGTGAAGGCCGGGGGCCAGCTCATACACTTTCAGCCTGGATTCCGGCTCCCGGATCGGGGTCCGGGATGACGTTCTTTTACCGGAATGGCGGAGGAGGTGACTCAAAGTTTCTTTTTGATCAAACCGTTCGGTCTGCCCGACCAGAGGCGGGGCTGACATCTGACATCTGACTCCGATCTCCGACTTCCGATCTCCGACTTCCGACTTCTGCCCACTGACCACTGACCACTGTCTTCCTCACTCCTCACTCACTTAAGCCGTGGCCAGCTTGACCAATCCGTTGACATCAATGATCAGCCCGGGGGTGCCGTCGGGCATGATGCTGGCCCCGGCGATGCCTTCCACGTCTCTGAGACCCTGACCGAGATTCTTGATCACGGTCTGGTTCTGACCGAGGAGTTCGTCCACCAGGAGGGCGAACTGACGTCCGCTGTCTTCGATCACGACTACCAGGGCTTTAGCCGGATCGGTTTGCGCGTCGTTTATATTGAAAAGATCGGCCAGCCGAAACAATGGCAGGAGTCGGTTCCTGAAGGGAATCGTCTCTCCTTTTCCGGATACGGTCGTGATCATCTCTTTTGTGGGTTGAAAGGATTCTATTATGGACAAAAGAGGCAGGATGTAGCGCTCCGAGCCCACTCTGACGATCATCCCGTCGATAATGGCCATGGTCAGGGGCAAAACCAGGGTGAACGTGCTGCCCTTGCCAGCGGTTGATGCAATACGGATGTTGCCCCGCATGGCCTCGATATTGCTCTTGACCACGTCCATGCCCACACCCCGGCCCGAGACATCGGTAACCTGTTTGGCTGTGGAGAATCCCGGCTCAAAGATCAAGGCAAAGATCTCTTCATCTTTCAAATTTTCAGGATTACTGATTATTCCCCTCTCAACTGCCTTGGCGGCAATGGCCTCCCTGTCCAGACCACGGCCATCATCCATGATGTCGATGTGGATGTTTCCACCCTGGTGGTAGGCCTTCAAGACAATCCGTCCGGTGGGATCCTTGCCCGCGGCCTTTCGATCCTCAGCTGTGTGTTCTATGCCGTGGTCCACGGCGTTTCTTATCATGTGCACCAGGGGATCTCCGAGTTTTTCGACCATGCCCTTGTCCAGTTCGGTTTCCCTGCCTTCCATGCTGAGTTCGATCTTTTTGCCTGATTTTTTGGCCAGGTCCCGGACCAGGCGGCCCATTTTCCTGAAGGTAGCGTCAATGGGGATGAGGCGCATGGACATGCCCATATCCTGCAGACTTCTGGTGATTTTCGTCAGTTGTCCCAGGTTTCTCTCGATATCCCGTGAATCGCCCTCTAAAAGAGATGCCTCCTGGCTGACGATGGACTCCACTATGACCAGTTCGCCAATGGTTTCCAGAAGGAGGTCGATCCGGTCGGCATCGATCTTCATGGTCTGCTTGACGGTTTTTCCGGACTGAGCCTGAGCCCCGTTTGACTGTCCGGGGAGACCTCCGGAAGGATGTTCCTCTGGTTCCGGTACCTTCTCGAAAGAAGTGGAGTCGGCCTCTTTTGACCCGGACAATGCATCGTCATCTGGTATTGGTTCAGGACCGGGAGACGCCTCTCCGGAGATGGCCTTTTTCAATTGGACAAAGACAGATGGGAGTTCGGGATCGGGCACGAACTCATGGCCGGAGTTCAGGGCCTCTTCAAGTGACTGAGTCATTTTTTTTAATAAATCAAGAGCGTTAAATGTAGAATCAACCACAAGACCTTCAAAGTTCAAGCGCTTTTTCCTGACTTCATCCAGGAGGTTTTCGGCCTTGTGGGCCAGGACCGATATCGGAGTCAGACCGAGAAAAGAAGTGGTTCCCTTGATGGTGTGGAAGGCCCGGAAGATCGAAGCAATGGCCTCTTCATTTTCCGGGTCGTTTTCGAGGATTACCAGGTTTTCATCGGACAGCTCAAAATGTTCATAGGTTTCTGAAATAAAATCGGCTGTAATCTCAGGGTCTTCAATGGCAACAGGGGTCAAGAGCTCGGCGTGTTCGGCAGTGGTTTCGTCCGTTGAGGGGCTGCTTTGATGATCCGGGGAAGAGGGAAGGTCCTGTTCGGCTTCGTCCTCGATTCCGGAATTTTCATGAAGGGCCTGCATCAGGCTGTCCGCTTCCGGGATCTCGGACCGGTTTCTTACGGCGTTCACCGTCAGTTCAAACCAGTCCTTGAATTCCAGCAGGAGGTCCGCCTCCAGATTTTTTTCCCCTTCCTGGATATAATCCTCCACCTGGTGACAGACCGCGGCCACATGGTTCAAGCCTATGACCCCTGCCTCTCCCTTGGCGGTGTGCAGCAGTCGTTTCAGTTCCTTCAGGATCTGTGAGTCAGGCTGTTTCTCATAGGACAGGGTCAGGTCTTCCATCTCCGCAAGGACTGCTTCCTGCTGGGCCAGGTATTCATCCATGATTTCCTGATCTACACCAGCGGCCAGTTGGGTGACCCCGTTTTTAAGCGGATCTTTTTTTTCAGGTCCTTTGGCCTCAAATCCCAGGGATTCCGGAAGCTCGAGCTCATCTTCCATGACGTCCGTGCTGACCAGAATCTGCAGGGCAGTAATGGTCTTCTCCAGAGACTGGAGGTCCGAATCGGTGAGGGGCTTGTCCTTGTCCATGCTTTCCAGCAGAAGATCTCTAATCGCTTGGGCCGCTCGGGCGGAGCGGGGAAAATTCTCCTGGAGCGATTGAAAAACTTTGTTGAAAGTCTCGGACATGGTCTGTAAAACGCCTGGGTCCGAGACATCGGCCATGACAAACTGCTCCGCGGTTTCTTCGATGTAGCCCTTGAGACTGGTTTTTGTTGTCTGCATCTGAGTCATACGTGTTGTTCCTGTGTGCAGGGTAAGTATTTCTGAAACTTTTTCCGGATCGAATCCCTGTCCGCAGGGGTGATCAGGATATCTGTGGCTCCGTACTTGAGGGCTTTGACGACCATGGACCTGGTCCACTGAGGACCGGCCACGATCAGAGGGCAATCCTTGTTCAAGACCGATCTGACCTTGATGGTCTGGGCCAGTCCCTGGTCGTTGACCTTGTTGATCAGGAGAAAGACGCAGCTCGGGTTTTCCAGGGCCAGGGTCTGTTTCAAGTCGCTCTGCAGAGAAAGCCCTGAAAGCCGGACATCTTCTTGGCTAATGCTCTCCTTGACGAGTTCGACCTGAGAGGGGTCCTCACCTATGACAGAAATATGAGGCGTCCGGTTTTCCCGGGTTTCGGTCTGAAGCGGCGTGTCATTTTTTTGTCCTGAGACCGATTTTTGACGCGGGCCTTCTGCGGACGGCCGCTCTTCGTTATCTTTTTCCGCTGTTTCCTCGGAAGGGGCGCGGACTGAGGACAACCCCAGGAGGTCCGCAGGGAAGAGAAATTCCAGGGGACCGTAGGTCTTGTCTTCCATGGCGATCCGGGTGGAGAGCAGGTAGTAGTCATCGGCCTGGAGCGGGTGATCCGAGTCCGGATCCACCTGGGCCGGGACCAGAGCTTCCTGGTCGCCTTTCTTGAGGGTCAGTTTGAACGGGAAGCCGGTCTTGAACTGCTTGGAGAAGCATCCTATCAGGATATTGGCTATCTCACCGAAGGCATCGGCCACCTCCCCCTCGAATTTCCCCTGTTTTACAGTCTGGGTGATGGTTTCAGCCGGCATCATGAGCAGGAGTCCCCCAAAATGGACCGCATCCTTGAGGGGCAGGAGCATGCAAGCCTGGCCTGTCTTGTCTCCGGAAACCTGGATCCTGGTCAGGATCTGCTTGCCTTTGGTCCTGGCCAGGAGATCATTTCTGGTGGCGGAGTCGGTCCGTTGTTCCAGGAACTCCACGCTGCCGCCAAGAAGGCCGCCCAACTCTTCCTGGGCCTGGACAAGAGTTTCCAGGAGCATTGCCTCGACTGTTTCCTGGTCGGATTCAGGTTCTCCATGAATGTGTCCGACTGTTTCTCCCTGAGGCTCAGACCCGGATTTGACTTGCTGAGCAGAGCCGGTCTCTACAGAGTCTGATTCGGGTTCTGTGTCCCCTTGGGTGGATACGGCAGGTTCGGCTTCGTCAGCCACCACCTTGTCCTGTTCCTTTCCTGCCGTATCTTCCAGCAGGCTGTGAGGAAAGAAGAATTGAAAAAAGCCCAGCTTCTTATCCTGTAGGACCAGGTTTCCGGAAAAGAAAGTCTGGTTTTCCGGGGGCATGGGCAGGTCGGTGGTCTTTCCCGGATAGACATTGAGCCTGCCTTTTCGAAAATGGAGTTTTTTCTTCGGAAACGAGGCCTGAAGTACCGTGTTGAGCACGCCGCTGACGATGTTGGCGATCTCTGAAAAGGCGTCCAGAAGTTCGCCTTCCAGTTTTCCCTGTTTCTTCGCGGCGGTGATCTCTTCGGCCGGAAGCATGATCAACCGGCCGGCGAGCTCGACGGCGAGTTCCAGATCAAAGAGCAGATGAACCGGATCCAGATCCTTGTCCTTGACTTCGAAATCGGCCAGCCCGAATTTCTTTTTCGGGGCTTGAAAGATCTCCTTCAGTGAACCCTGGCTGCTGTTTTCGTCTTGGAGTACCAGGGTCTCGCCAATGAGATCTCCCACCTCCTGGACCGAGTTTTCCAACAGGTCCGGAAAAAGATTCGCAAAGGGATCAGGATGGCTCATAATGTTGTTAAACCAGAAGTTGGCATCAATTATAAATACTTACTGGAGAGGAATAAATTGCAAAGCTCCGAAATTTTAAGCATCAGCTGCCAGGATTTTCGAATAGGCAAAACCTCAATTTATGACGACCGTAAGTATAGAAGGAATTATCAAGTTCAATCTTATAGAATCCAGATCCGGTCTTCCTGATCTGGATTACGATTGTTTCTTCAACTCCAGACCGACCAGAAAATCACCGTGTGAAACCTGGAAGGGGATCATGACCCAGTCGGCATCATTGACCACGGTCAGGGTGTATTCCTTGCCATGGACCACCGAGGGAAGCGAGAGCTCGACCCTTTCTCCGTTGGAGGCGATAAAGGGTTTCAGGGACCCGGCCAGCATGTTGGCCAGCTCACCCATGGCATCCTGGACATCCTCATTGATCTCATTTACTTCCATTCCCAGGAAATCCCGGGTCAATCCCCTGGCCACTCGTTCAGGAGTATGGATGGCCAGATTGCCCTGTTTGAAACCGGCAAACCCGACAATGGCACTCATGGAACATTCGAACCTGGAAACGTGTTCAGCCAGCGGCTCCCCCGGGGTGAGATCCACCATGACCATGGTTTCGAAGATTTCTGTGGTGACCTCGACAATTTTTTCCTTAAAATCCATTTACATGTTCTCCCTGGAGATCTTTAAGGTAATTGGTGCTTGGACGTAAACCCACCCGTCTATTTCGTCACTGCAAGATTTTGAAATCCTCATGTATTGGAATACACGGCACTTTCAAAATTTTTTGTTCCTTGTATCCGGGCAAGTTTACGTCCAATCACTGTTTTCGTTCAGAGACAAAATATAGAAGCCGGTAAATATTGCAAAAAGCTAGAGCAACGGACCAAGGACGTCATTGACCTGGTCAGGAGTGAAGGGTTTCTTGACGCAGCCCGAGGCCCCGAGCTGCCTGGACTGTTCGACCATGTCCTCTGATCCGCCTTCAGTGGTGACCATGACCACCGGAATGTCCTTGATGGAAGGATCGGCGGCCTTGTTTTTCAGAAATTCCAACCCGTCCATGTTGGGCATGTTGATGTCCGAGAGGATGATATCTGGTTTTTCAGCGGCCAGGATATCGAGAGCCGCCTGTCCGTCCCCGGCTTCGAGAACCGAGTCGAACTCCAGCCCGGCCTGCCGCAGGGAACGGTTCACTATTTTGCGCATGGTGTTGGAATCATCGATGATCAAGACTGTTTTTCCCATGATCTACTCCTTGAATGTGTTTTATTTTTTCACCCTGTACCGATTTTGGCTTCCATCTTCTGAAATTCCTCCTCCACCTTGAATTGGACCAGGCCGATTTCATCAGATGAGAAATTGTAGTAATCTAAATACGATGGGTCTAAAGAGTACTGCAGGATATCCACGCCGGAACCGTATCCGTCCATCATGGCCAGGATGTCGGCCAAGTGGATCAAAAAAACCAACGGCTTGTATATCTGGTCTGCCCGGGATGGGTGATGATGGTGGTGAATGGCTGCCTGCAGTGAACCCGGCAGTTTCCATATCGCGGCCAGTTCGGCTCCGGCTTCGGCATGGTTGATGCCCAGCAGTTTTTTTTCCTGGATAATGAAATCGGCGCCTTGTTGCTGTATCAAATCCGAGGCCTGCCTGGAGGCGGCCAGGGGAAAAAAATCCGAGAGCACTATTTTGCCGATGTCGTGGAGCAATCCGGCGGTAAAGGCCAGTTCGGGATAGATTTCCAGTGAGGAGCGCCTGGTCAACTCCCGGGCGGCAATGGCTGTCCGCAGGTCGTGACGCCAGAGATCCCTGGCTTCAGCCTGGTAGCCGGTCAGCTTTTTGTCCCTGAAAAACGAGGAGAGGTTCATCAAGCCGATTTCAAGTACCTCCCAGGCTCCGATATAGACTATGGCCCGATCGATTGTGTTTACCGGCTTCAGAAGATTAAAGGCCGCGGAGTTGACCACCCTTAAGATATGGCTGGTCATACCGGTGTCCATCTTGATAACGGCCAGGACCTCATCCAGATCGTACTCGGTTTGGGAGATCAATTGAATCAGACGAGTGGCGGTGGCTGAAGGCAGGGGGGCGTTTTGAATGGCCCTGGTGATGTCTTTCCGGATGCCGGTGTTGCTCATAATCCTGGTACCTTCACACTGAGATTGTTGCCTTGTCCGGCATAAATTGTTTTACCGGGCAACATTTCAGAGAAACCACGGCCTTTGACCGGGTGCGGTGATTGTTATGGAGTTCTGGCCGGGATCGACCGAGACTGTGCGGTTCAGGTTCCGGCCCAGATCCTCAGCCGTGATCGACAGTCCCAGATCCAGAATATGTTTTTGAACTGCCTCGATATTCCTGCTGCCGGTGTCGAATTCTTTATTGACGTTTTTGATCCCGGCTCCACCGACCAGGGCAACCTTGGTTGACTCGCGGAGAAGGGAGACACCCCGGGCCTTGAACTGCCGGACAAGCTCCCGCACCCCGGTGTCCGCAAAAAGACCCGGTAGGTTTTCTCCCTTTTCGGAAGCGACCTTGGAGTCGGGAAAGGGGATGTGGGACAGAGCCACGGTGCCGGATTTTTGACACCTGATGATGAGGGCGATGCCGCTGCCCAGAGACCGAGCCACCAGGGTGTCGTCTTCGTGTTCAGAGAATCGATAGCCCCCTCTGGGGACAGGCGTCGCCATAACAAATCCTTGGCCTAAGGTTTCTGGCCACTTCGATCCGCTTTTTCCGATCGTTATTCTTTGTTGGAAAGAGCCGGAATCAGTGTCAGTCCGTCGGATAAAAGCTGTCCTTTACTGCTTACTCATGCAAAAAAGAGGCCAGGATCTGATCACCCGCGGCTTTTGTTCAGGGAGTAGACGAAGACGAGGATCTCGGCCACTGCCTGATAGACTTCCGCCGGAATCTCCTCTCCCAGGGGAACCCTGGCCAGGACTTCAACCAGATCGGGATCCTCCTGAATCGGTATTCCGGCCT
>JAIPER010000073.1 GCA_021737115.1 Desulfohalobiaceae bacterium | reverse complement strand
AATTGGCAGAGCAGCTAGCGAAAAATCCTCATGGGCGAGAATGGGCCCCTCCAGTAGCTCGTCGGAGCCCATGAGGGTTTTTTCGCGGGTCACAACCACTGCCTTTCCGTATTTGGGTTGTCAACCATTATATCTAAAGTAGGAGTTTTGTTGTCAGCATATTTTTTTATTGCATCTTCAAATTCAGGCACCTTTTCAAGCCCTGAGATTTCATTTAAATCAGCTTCGGTCCTTTTTATCCCGGAATTTATAATTACCCGGCACTTTAACTTATTCCAGATTAATTCTGCCATTTCACCGGTATTAATATCATCTCTTTTTTCATTCTGTTTTTTCGGCTTAAAGCCATGCGGGGCAATTATAAGCAAGCGAGGATCGCCATCATAAGTTTCAATTCTTGGCGTTTCTTTAGCGGCAGTTTTAGGTCCTGTTTTTTCAGGCTCTTGAGATTGACTCATTCATCACCTCATAATTTTCATGCCGGGTAAGAAATGGAGGGGGTCTGTTGGAGGAACCAGCAACAAACGAGACGATAAATATATTGTAGGGATGATTATTATAAACCCCACAGGATTTGTCAAATAAAACTTGATTTTATAGGGTGTTATGATGCATAAAGAAAAATACAGGAGGGCTTTCTACCTAGCTTGGAAGCTGGTAACTGCTCTGGTAGAATTCTGGTACGTTTGAAACAAATTGGCTGAATTTTTTGAGCTCATTGAACCTATTGAAGGAAAAAATATTTTGTATAATCGGCTGATTTTAAAGGTAAAGCTATGTGTATCACGGGTTTTCTGATTTTGCAGAGGCGAAGGTTCAAATCCTGCCGCCCCGACCAATGATTTCAAAGGGTTATGGAGCCTCCATAACCCTTTTTTTATGATTAAATCCGGCGGGGTACAAATCGGGGTACAAAATTTTAATGTATTGAATAACCATCGACAGCGAAAATCGGATGCCATCATCAAACATAATTATATTATAAATCCAGATTTGATCGGAGCTAAGCCAATTAATGTGATCATTCAGGCTCGTCCTGAAAAATTACCTTGCATTTCAGACCTGGAGGCAACCGGTAGTCAGGGTTGGGGAGTTCGAGGCGCACGCCGAAAGTGCCGCTTGCCGCATGCACAATTTTGTCCACTACAATCACTTTTGCCTGGTAAGTGCCGCCAACTGGGAGTTCCGGTCTGACATTAGCTTCCATGCCCACCTTTACCAAATTGAGATTGTCCACTGTCATGTAAACTTCAACATACAGTGGATCCATTTGGGCAATGGTCATGACAGGTTGATCTTCAACGTATTCCCCCTGGTTCAGAAAACGCTCCACCACAACCCCGGTCAGAGGGCTACATATAGTCGTTCGCTCATACATTTCCAAAGATCGCTTGTATTCCATCTCCGCAAGACGCTTGTTTTCAATAGCCTCATTCAGCCTGAACTCAGCAAGGATTCTTTGTGTCTCCACTTCGTCCCATTCATGATACGGAATCATTTCTTTTTCAACTAGATTTTTGTAGCGGTTCTGGGTTTTCAAGGCGAGTGCAAGCTCGGCTTTTTTCGCGTGAATCGTTGTTTCCATTTCAGCCCGCGTTTTCGCAAGCTCCATGGTCGCTTTTTCCACACCTGATTGAAGCGATGCAAGCACCTGCCCTTCCTTGACCATGTCCCCCCGTTCAACAGTCACACTTTCAAGAACTCCGGGTATGCAGCTGCCCACATTGACAACCAGGCGCGGCTCAATGAGACCGTCGAACTCAGCCGAACCAGCGTTAGCTGCCGGAGCTGCAAAAAACAGGAAGATGAGCGACCCCCACGCCAGCAATCGACACCATCGCGACTGTCTGGCCCCCTTTCCTCCTGAAGTCGGCTTCACCGAATGCATGTTTATCTCTTGAGCCATACACAGTCCTCTCTCCACTCGTATGAAACGAGTACCCTGCTTTGTCCGTCATTCCCCTGGAATCCAAAGTACATAGAATAGCTTTCCCCTAAATTGCCCGGTGAGCATGCATTAAGCTGTATTCGCTAAATCCGGTCCGGGCAGTGACAGATGGCCTTGTCCGCAAGTTTCACAATTGATCAATCCGGCAATCTAACGTATACTTTAAGGAATGTCCCCTCTTGACCCGGGTGTTCACTTCTTACCAATCATTGATCCCAAATTACTCCGTTCTCCCGGTAAAGGCCAGGGATTCGCTCATTTGTTCATCCATATTCAAAAGATCCCGGCGGGTCCTGGCATGCAGCCGCTCGGCCCTGTACTGGGCCCGGCTGAAGAGAACAGCGCAAAACCATCGTCCCCAGAACCTCCCCGGCAATCTCACGGCTACCGCTGC
Organism: Desulfohalobiaceae bacterium; assembly: GCA_021737115.1. Lineage (GTDB taxonomy): Bacteria > Desulfobacterota > Desulfovibrionia > Desulfovibrionales > Desulfothermaceae > JAABTT01. The sequence goes on along the minus strand of JAIPER010000073.1, from coordinate 9,393 downwards.
GGTCCAAAGAAGTAGCTTTCTGGCTTTGGCGGCTACCAGTTCGTCTTCCAGGGACACAAAAGTTTCACTACTTCCCGGATCCCCCTGCCTGCCGCACCGGCCGAAAAGCTGCCGGTCGATGCGCCGGGAATCGTGGCGCTCCGTGGCCAGCACGTACAGACCTCCAATTTCAGCTACTCCGGAGCCCAATCGAATATCCGTGCCCCGTCCGGCCATATTGGTTGCCACTGTGATTTTCCCTGGACGTCCGGCCTCGGAGATAATCTCCGCCTCTTCCTTGTCCTGCCTGGCATTGAGCACCTTGTGCGGAAGCTTTGCCACCTCCAGCAGGCGGCTCAGATGCTCAGACGCTTCCACAGATCGCGTGCCGACAAGCACGGGGCGTCCCTTTTCATGTAGACCAGACACGGTTTTAACCACAGCCGCGCATTTTCTGTCGCCCCGCCTGAAGACCCTGTCAGGCAGGCACCTTCGCTTCATGGTCTTATGCGTTGGTATGGTTACCACTGGTAGACGGTAGATGGACCACAGCTCACCGGCTACCTCTCTGGCCGTGCCTGTCATGCCAGCAAGACCGAGGTATCGCCGGAAAAAGCGCTGGTAGCTGATCCGGGCCTTCGTTTCCCTGCGAACCGTAACCTCGCAACCTTCCTTTGCCTCTATGAGCTGGTGAAGCCCCCTCTCCCAGGAGCGGTCGGCCATAAGCCGGCCGGTGTACTCGTCAATGATCTGGATTTTGCCGTCCTTTATTAAGTACTGCTTGTCCTTGTTGAAAAAATTCAGGGCCATGAGGGCCTGCCGGATCAGCTCTTCTTTCTGTTCCTCGCCGGCCTCAAATCCAGCCTCATCCCAGTCAAAGGCCCGGATGCTTCTTTTGCCGAAAGCGGTGAGCTCCACCAGATGTTCGCTTTCTGAAAGGGCGTAGTGTTCTCTTCTTTTCAGACCCCTGGCCACATCGATGGCTTGCCGGTAAACGTCCGGGGGGTGCGCGCTCCCTCCCTCCGAGGAAATAATCAGAGGGGTTCGGGCCTCGTCGATGAGCACACTGTCCGCCTCGTCCACGATCCCGAAATGGAGGCCGCTAAGCAGAAGTCTGTTAACCCTGGACTCATTACCGTACAATCGCTCTACTCGAAGCCGGATCGGCGTTGGCCGATCCCACAGAACGATCCTGTCCCGCAGATAATCAAAACATACTTCCTTGTTTGTACAATAGGTGATGTCTGCCCGGTAGGCATCCCGCTTTGCAGCAGGATGCATGCCGTGGACAACGACGGCTGCCCTGAGTCCCATGGCCTGGTAGATGGGCTCCATCCAGGAAGCATCCCTCTGGGCCAGGTAATCGTTGACCGTTATGATATGAACCGGCACGCCTGCAAGGGCCAGGGTAGATGCGGCCAGGGTAGCTGTCAGTGTTTTCCCCTCCCCGGTTTCCATCTCGGTTATCATGCCTTTAAGCAGGACAAGTCCTCCCACGAGCTGGATATCGAAATGGGGCGTACCCAGGGTACGCTCCGCAGCCTCCCGAACCAGTGCAAAGGCCCTGCCCACCAGATCCTTTTCAAAACCATTCCTCCTCAAGAGCGGTCCCAGGGTCCTGCTTTGTTTCAGGATTTCCTCGTCACTCATGGCGGCCACGGACTGCGCATGGGATCGAACCGCTTTGATTATCCAGTAAAAGCTCTCCGGCCCTGGTCTGATCCACGGTGCAAACACACCTCCCACACCTGCTGCAAACCGGTCCATCTTTCCCGGCTTCGCTTCTTTCCGCTCCGGGTAGAGCCCGGCAGTTGCCATGAATGAAAACCCGGACCTAAACATTGAACCTTCTCAAAAAAATCTGCCTAATATGCCGGTACCATCGCCAGACAATGGGTTCTTTTCCATGGTCGAACCTCACATGGACCCGTCCGCCCACGTTGAGGAAACCTGCGTGTTCGGCCAGCTCAATGTCAAAGAGAAACATTTTTTGATAGGCCTTGAGACCCAAACTGTCTCGCGGATCAACAGCAATCCGGCCGCCTCCCTCCCGGGTCAGGGCCTGGCCCGGTATCTGATCAGTTGCTGCCGGCACCTCTCTGGTCAGAAAGGCAGGCACTCTCCTGGCCAGATCTTCAGGAAAACGAACATGAACCGCACGTGTCCTTTTCTGGCGGACGAGGTCCGCATCTGCCTGAGGGACAACCACCCTCAAGCTGGTAGAATCCTGCCACAGCACGTAGCCCAGCAGTTCGCCCCGCTGCAGGAACCTGCCGGGAAGATCCCGGGAGTTGGGGACCACCCAAAAACCCGGAGAAGGGCTTCGAATGGTCAGCTCTCCAAGCCGTTCCCTAGCGTCCTCGAGCCTTCCGGTCTCGTGATCTATCTCCCTTCGGGTCATGTCCGCTTTGACCCGATCGGAGATGATCTGAGAGTCGTAAAGGGCCTCCAGTTCCCGGATCCTGGATGCCAGGACCTGGATTTCTGCAGGAAGAAGCGGATCCGAACACTCCACAAGGGCTTGACCTGTTTGAACCCAACTCCCCGCCGGAGTGAGGAGTTTTTCCACGAAACCGTCTGCGCCGGCCCGGACAAAAGCATTGTCCGGGGCCCATATAACACCTTCGGCCATCGTGCTCAGTGGAACGGGCACAATAGTCACCAGGGCGAGCAGAGCGGCTGTCATGAAACCCGCGGCACCGATCGCCCGAAACCGCCTGCGCCTTACCTTGGGCGAAGAAGACAAAAACCGGAGAATCTTGCAGGCCGGCCACAGGAACATGTTGAATATGGCCCAGCAGGCAAAAACAACGCCTATAAAAAAGAACTTGGTGGCAACAAAAAGCACGATGACACTATAGATGAACATGCGGTACCAAAAGGAGGCAATGGAGTAGACAACGAACCAGGCTTTTTCTCCCCTTGTGGCCATGGGTTCTTCTGCATCCCGAATACCCAGGAGGTAACGCTGCAACAAATAGCCCACATAACGGTTGCCCCTGGGCCCGAGGTTAGGGATTTCTATGAGATCCGAGAGGATATAGTAGGCATCGTAGCGAAGCAGTGGATTTCCGTTGAAGAGAAGAGATGAAGCGCCGGCAATGAAAATCACGTTGTAGACCACGGCCCGCAGCGCTCCCGGCTCAGCGTTTACCCATACCATAAGGGCGATGGCGGCCAGAAATACCTCCACGGCCATACCAGCCACGCCCACAATAACCCTTTCCTTTTTCTCATTAAAGGCAGACGCAGCTGAAGCATCCACATAAGGGATCGGGGTGAAGACCAGGAACATGATTCCCATGTCGTGAACTTCTCCGCCTTTGGTCTTGACGGCAAATCCGTGGCTGAGCTCATGGAGCGCCTTAAGAAATGGAAAGATGAGCAATAAGATTAGAAGATTATGCGGGGCAAGGATTCTATCCGCAACGTTCTCAGTCAGCTCCGGCCAGTGGAGGGCCGCAAGGAAGACACCATAACCAACGACCACGAGCCAGAGGAGGCCCCCGAACCAGCTAAAAAGAGGCCGCACAAGCCGCTCGAAGCGGGTAAGAAACCTTTCCGGGTCTAGAACGTGGAAGCGCAGGAAAAGGGGGCTTCGCAGCTTCTGAAGACTCTCGGACTGCCGCCGCTTTTCAAAGCGCTTCAGCATTTCCGAGGTGTCCGGCATCACGTCCGTCTGGAGAACATCAACTGAGTGAAGCTGGCTCAGGAGGCGGATCACTTCCTCCTGGGCGGGCGCCTCGTCTCCCAGCCTGGCTTTTGCAGTGTCCCAGATCTCCTGCACGGTCCGCTTGCCGTCCATGAGGCCGATGATGAGATGAGCCCCTGGCGTAAAACGCTGGAACCGGCCCGAGGAATGATCTTGAAGCACGTACCACAATTCTCCCCGGTAGTGGTATCGGTGAATATCCACATGGCTTCGCAGCCGGGGTTTCAGCCCCGCCACCCTGTACCAGGACGAACTGAAAAATGAATCGGCCATAAAGATTTCCCGACTCCCCCTGCTCCAGGCCTTCTATGCCTCAATCGCGGCTGGTCAAAGGCAGATCGCAAAATTGTGCAAGTGCAAAAGGAACTTCTGAACTCGTTCCGGAGTATCCGCTTTTTACGGCCTGAAGCGCCAGACCTGAAGACGCAGCCAGTCCACCGCAGTGTGGGTCCAGACCCAAATCAGCCTGCGCTGATCGATGGTCACCTTTCCCACTCCTTCCATACCCGGCCGCAGGCGGTCTGAATTCTTTTCCATTTCAGCTTCCACCCGAAAATAGTTTCGCCCCTCCCTGGCCAGGGAAACGGGCGTAATCTTTTCCACCACAAAGGGAAAGCGTTCCCCGGGCATGGACGGCAGCACCAGCTCACTTCTCTGTCCCTCCTGGATATGGCTGATGTCCCGCTCATCCACTTCCACGATCACCCTGTACGAATCCAGGGGGGCAACCCTGAAAAGCTCCTGCCCCCGCTCCACAGGCGAACCCAGGGATTGGCTCAGGTCGCCGCTCAAAACCACTCCCTCAAAGGGGGACACGACCCTCGTGCGGGCCAACTGCTCTTCAATAAGGGTGAGCCTAGCATCCGCCTGATCGATTTTGGCCCGGGTAATACGGATCTGAGCCCGTTCACCGTTGGCCATGGCCTCATGGTACTGATTCATGAGCTGCTCTTTCTCCATCATCCATGTGAGCCGCTCAAGTCTGAGATCACGGTCGTCCAGGAGGCAGATAAGTGCCCCCTCCTTTACCACGTCCCCGGGACGCACAGGTGCTTCCTTGATGTACCCGTTAAATGGCGCGGCCACGGCCCTCTGCACCTCACCCTCAATAATCGTGGGCGCAGATATTCTATAATCAACTGTGTACAAGGAAAAAAATATGACCACACCGGCCAGGCCAGTAAGGATAAGCTTGCGCAGGAGATGGCCCGGTCCCAGGATTTTACTGAGCTGGTCCGCTCCCGAGTCTACTGCTTTGCGGATCAGCCACCGTTCCTCCCGCTGTTTTGTTTCCAGAATGGGTCCCACCAGGGCAGCAACGGTTTCGCAGGCCTCCACCGTATCCTGGGTAAAGGGCTTGTCCCCGGACCTCTCGAGGGTAATCCCGCCCACAAGCTTGCCATTGCTCTCCAGGGGAAGAGTCAGGATCGCCTCGGACCCGTGATGTTTGAAAAGTTCTTCGTGGGCCCTGGTAACCAGGGGCAGCCCCTCTGGAGGCGGCGGATATAAGACAGGCGCATGCTGATCCAGGGCTTCGTACATTGCCTCGCCGATGGCTCGAACAAGGTTGGTCTGCCTGCCGAAGTCTGCAGTGTGAGACATCACCTTGACTTGAACCCGATTTCGGCGCATGAATCCCAGGCTCACCCTGTCGCATTCCAGGATTGTGGCCATGCGTGTGATCAGGGCCATGGCCCCGCCTTGGAACCCTTCGTTTTCCACAGCGCTGGTTACCAGATCCAGGACGTTTTCCAGCGATTCCGTGATCTCGTATAATCTTTGGGCCTCATCCTTTCGGATCATCACCTCAAGCCAGGCTGCGCCCCAGTGGAGCATCCTCAGGATGGCCTGTCGTTCCGGGCCGGCGGGCTCCTCCACTTCAAGGACGACAACCCCGTGCAATTTTTCGGAGACTTCAACAGGGTAGGCGACATGAACATATCCCGGCGCATTGACTTCTTTCCCTGCAACCAGAAGGCCCCGTCGCTCCTTCAAGGATCGCTTCGCAGCACCGGAAAGATGTTTCATGCTGAGCTTGGCATCCGGCCAGAATGCCACCGGTGAAAAGGCGCCCTGGTCCGGATCTCCGAGCATGACCATGCCGCAGCGCACCCCTTTGAGCATGCGGCATTGCAGCTGCAGCCAGCTCTGGCAAAAGGTCCTGGGTGAGCTTGCCTCCACGAACTGGCGCCAGATCAGGCGATCCTGGTCAAAGCCCGCACTCTTTTCCTTGTGCTGAGTCACACTTTCAGAGATTAATTCCATACCAGCTACCGTGTATGATCAAACACTGTCCTTCGGCCAATCTCTGCCCTGAAACACAAAAACTTTACCGCCACAAGCCGCCTTACTGCTTCAACATTTGCGGCGGTACCTGGTTCCCGCCGATATCCAGGGTACCGAAACGCTTTTCATAGTCCTGCAGCACTTTGTTGAGCAGAATGGAGAGCCTTTTGGCCGCAAATGGGCTCAACACGATACGGTCCGAGAGCTGGATCTTCACTTCCTTCTGTCCCGCGTGCCAAGCCTGGTTCATGCCAAAGAGAAGCACGATTTCTTCCCGCCCACCCGCAACGTTCGTTGCATTCGAATAAGCACTCCTCATATTTGAATCATCCCAGACGATTTTGGTCTGGTCCGTCTGCTGCCCAGATGCCTTTTCTGCTCCTCTGCCCTTTTTCTCTTCGGTCATAACGCCTCCATATATATTCGTCAGATTGGGCCAATCAGAAAACTCTCCGCACTATTGTAGAGTCGGCTCGGACGATTCAGCCGGCGGTTCAACGCCCTCCAGGTTTTGTATAGCAGACCAGATCACTGCAATAACTGCGTTGCGAACCATGAGGAACCTCTGAATAAAGGCGTCTTTGGTCAGACCATCCATATAGATCCTTTGGGTGAGAATCACGGCATCCATGGGCTCTGCAACACCGGCGAAATCCAAATTCATCTGCAAAAGACGGAAGCGCAGGCTCCAGAGGCTCTCACGTCTCTTGCCTTCAGGAAGATTCTCAAACTTCCTGCGATGTTCTTCCGAGAGGCTAACCCGGGCTTCAAGATATATAAGATCCTCCCTGGCCTTGCTCTGGCCAACCAAAATTCTTCTCTGTCCGGCATCTTCGGCCCTGACAAGCCACTTAAGATCGGGATGAGCCTGTTCAGAAATCTGCCAACCCTCGCTCATCAACCAGTTCTGGATTTTGTCACGCACTTCTTCCATAATTCGCTCCTTTCTTTCCTTTTCAAGCCGCATTAAAAGGATCTCATTAAACTCACTGACTCCAACCCCAATGGGGAAAAAACGATTAACAGGGAAAAATTACGCTACTAAGGCTTGTAAAATAGGATTTGTATTTCGATCGAGATGAGTTCTTCTTCTACGTTCTGAAATTGCTGGGTAGTCAACTTAGAGAAATGCGTTCATATTTATGCAAGTCACTGTAACAGCCTTGTTTTTAGAATATAAAAAAATTATTTATAAAGCAATTAAAAAATTCTATGGAATAGGCTTTTTTCCTTTATAGACTGAGATGGAAAAAGACGATTTCCGTTCAGTTGCAGCAAAATGCTGAGTTATAGGTGTTTGTTTTTACAGACCTCTGAGCTATAGCGAGTGCAAAAGGACCTTTTGCACTCGCATCTTTACAGCTATATTCATAGTTATGGTTACTTTTTCTTCCCCTCTTTATCGGAAGGCGGAGCAACCGAGTCCTCTCCGGTGTTCTGTAAGTCTTCATCTTTGATCACCACCACGAGGTCACTGTTCGGATCATTGTTGTAATCCGCGCAGTTCTGGAGGTAATGTACAATCCAATGATTTTTGCGGACCAGGGCCTCGATTCTTTTTTCGGTCGAACTTTCATCCGGTGTCAGGTTCATCGAAATCAGGCTCTCAGAGCCATTCCGGGCCTGGTATTCAAAGCTGTCCTCCGGTAAATAACGCACGCCTTCATCCAACGTTCCGTTCATGATCTCGGTCTGGTTGTCCTCGGTATATACATCCTCATAGCCGAACACATGGCCGAGTTCGTGCATGACTACGCTCAGCAGGTCCATGTCGCCGTAAGCGCCTGACTCCTCACTGGCCGTAAGCTCCTCGGCATTGTTATGGGTAATGAACTCAGCGTCATCATAGGGCGTGTCGTCTACAAACCACCCATGCCCGGCAGCATCCACATCGATGATCACCGTATCGTCCACCGCCAGGGCCAGCATGTCGCCTTCCAGATCGGCGATCAGAAAGGTGACCGCGTCGAGCCGGCCCAGCATCTCCTCGTCGAACATCGGGGACTCGGTCCAGCGCTCAACTGCGGCTGCGGTGATCGGATCGAGATCGGCGTAGGTCAGATCAACAAGCACCTCGCCCGTGTCCTCCGGGGCCGATGCGGCCATCATGGGATCGCCTTCGGGGGCCGCAAAAGCCGGGTCGTCGGTGCGGACGGTGAGTTCACTGAACACTGCCGCCCCGTCCATGGTCATCAGGCCGAATCCGCCGTCGACCAAAGCGGCGTTGAAGCTGTAGCTGGTCACCGGCGCCCCGTCGACGCTGACACCGAGGCCGGCCCCTTGCATGGTCACTTTGAACCGGTGTGTCGAGTCCGGATCGAGGTCGTATGCAAAGGAAGCTTCAACGGCCACACCGCCCCTGCTCTTGGCATGGCCGATGACAACCTGGTTATTCGCGACGTTGAGAGCCACGAACTTGTAGTTCTGGTCGTCGTAGCGGTCGAACACGAACCCGGCAGTGCCGGCGGTGGTGATTTCGGCTTCCATTTCCAAATGGCTGTTGGCCTTGAGCGCAGCCCCCAAATCGATGAGCTGGACCGCCGGGCCGCCCTCATCGGCCGTTCCGGTCAATATGCCCGAAGCTTCCTCCCAGTTGCCGCTCTTGTCAATTCTGTTAAACTCAGCAGGAGACATGAAATCATCTGTTTGATCAAGAGTCCATTCCGGCGGCAGTACCTGGACGGTGAAATTGTCCATGCGACCGGAGGAGCCGTCCATTCCCACGCCGACCATACCGCCGTTGAGGGGAATCGGGTCGCCCATCGCGTCGTAGCGCGGGGTGTAGTCGTAAGTGAACCAGTTCACCCCGGCAACCGCGACAGTGACATTGTTGCCGTTGACGGCCACGGTCACAGTGTGATCTTCCATGGCCTTTATCTTGACGGGTTTGTTTGACTTGGCAAGAATATGCCAGCCCGAGGCATCGCGATACCCCATCTCGATCTGGTTATTAGAGACATTAATACCGGCGAACTTGAAGTCGATATCGCTGTAGTAGTCGAAGATCACATAGCCGTTGGCCTTCCAGCCGCCGGTGGGCTTATCCAGGTTAAAGGTGGCCATAACCTCGTAATAGCTGGGCAGATAGTCGTCGAGCATGAATACCGCTGCAGCCTGTCCCTCCGGCGTCTCTGAAGAGATCTCCAGCTGACCGCCTGTCGGGGTAAAGACGCCCACGTCTTTGGAAAAGGCATCCATGCTCCGGTTGTCGAAGTCCGCGGTGCGCAGGATATCGCGCCTGCCGCCGGGGATATTGCCGGCCTGCGGATCGGTCGGCGGACCGCTCTGATCCTGCCAGAAGCCGCGGTCTTGCTGCGTCACCAGCCCGAGTTCGCCGTAGGGCTCGCCCAACTGATCGAACACGTTCGAGTACCGTGACCGGTCGCCGTTGGTCTGCCCGGTGTCGCTAGTCCGGG
>JAIPER010000072.1 GCA_021737115.1 Desulfohalobiaceae bacterium | reverse complement strand
CAAAGGTTATAGCAGAGCCTAAGAGTCCGGAGGGGGCAGGGATCCCCCATGAGCGAGCCTTAGAAAACCGAGAGCCGGAAGCGTTTAAGCGCAAGAGAGCCCTGTGACCGGTTCGAACTATTCCGCATTTTTACATGAAGTTTCATATGAGCGCGGCCTCTGGCAGGGCTGACATTTAATATGAGAATGAAAGATCATTTCGGTAAAGCTTGAGTCAACTCCTGTCCTTCAGTTGATCCTCTATCCACAGAGGATCTTTTGCCTCAAGTTCAAGGATTCTCCGGCTCGGCCTCTTTTTGCATCACGGACCAAAGCTGCTGCACATCCGAAAACGTTGTCCTCTCCGAACCGATGGAGACCCTGACCATCCAGGATCCATCCAGCTGAGCCGGAGTCAGATAGGCCTGTCCCCCGCGGTTGATCCGATCGACCCAGGCCAGGGTGTGTCGATCAAGGGCCTCGCCGCTTAGGCCGGGCGGTGTATGCCGGACACAGACCGTCTGCAGGGGCACTGGGGCCAGACATTCCCAGTTCGGAGTCTGCTCGACCTGTGTCTTGAGCCACTGCGCGTTTTCCAGGTCCCGACGCAGCCTGGCCTGTAGGCCGCTCAGGCCCTGTTCCCGGATCAGGCACCACAGTTTCAGGCTGCGGAAACGCCGGCCGAGGGGGATGCCCCAATCCCGGTAGCTCCTGGTTTCAGCATCCGCCGCGGTCCGGAGATAGCTGGGGTTTGTCGACATCGTGCGGATCAAGTGCTCGGGATCGCGTATATAGTACAGCGAGGTGTCGAAAGCCGAGCCGAGCCATTTGTGGGCGTTCAAGACCAAAGAGTCCGCCTCCTCGATGCCCTGCCACATCCAGCGGCATTCCGGCAGGATCATGGCCGAACCGGCCATGGCGGCATCAACGTGCAGCCACATGCCTTGTGCCCTGGACAGTTCGGCGATCGGCTCCAGGGGGTCAAGGGCGGTGGTCGTGGTCGTACCGATGGTGGCTGCCACTGCGCAGGGCCTGTTGCCCTTGGCTTGATCGCTTTCGATTGCCTCCTTGAGCAGGTCGACCCGCAGGGCATGGTTGTGGCCGGTAGCGATGCTGCGGACGTTGTCGCGGCCGAAGCCGGCCAGCAGGGCGGCTTTTTCCACCGAGCTGTGGCTCTGGGCCGAGGTGTAGACAATGAGCGGTACCGGTTCGGCCTGGAGCCCGCCTGCGGCCTGACTGTGACTGCTGACCCGCTCCCGGGCGCAGAGCAGGGCGACCAGACTGGACGTGGAGGCCGTATCCTGGATGACCCCCTGCCAGTTCCCGGACAAACCGACCATCTGCCTCATCCAGTCCGTCACCAGTTCTTCCACCTCAGTCAGGGCCGGGCTGGACTGCCAGTTCAGCCCGAGCACGCCCAAACCGGTGCTGAGAAGATCCCCCAGGACCGAGGACAGGGAGGCATTGGCCGGAAAGTAGCCATACCAGCCCGGATGGTTCCAATGGCTGATCCCAGGCAACAGAATTGCATCCAGGTCCTGAATGATTGCCTCGAACCTCTCCGGGGTTTCAGGCGGAGTTCCTGGTAATTTCCTGCGAATATCGCCCGGTTTTACCGTTGACATAACCGGGTATTCGGCAACTCGACTGCGGTAGTCCGCAATCCAATCCACGAGCTGATGGCCGATACGACGAAATTCTTCTGGTGTCATATTTGTTTGCTCTGGTCTGTAACCCTTTTTATAAAACATCGTGATTCCATGGTTTCTCCAGGCTTTCAGACCTGGATAAAACGCTCCAGCGCCTGCAGAGGCTGGGCTCCGACAAGCACCTCCCGGCCATTGTAAAAACCGGGCACCGCCCTGATGCCCATTCGGCGCGACCTCTCCCAGTCCAGATCAACGGCCTTCCGGTACCTTCTAATGAAGTAGCACCAGGGTCAGATGTAGTCCGAAGGCAAAAAGCCTGATCCGCCACGGTTTTTGGTATCTACTCAATCATTTTTTTCGGCGTATCTTTGCCTGGATTCACTGACTGCCGCGAGAATGTCTACTGATCACTTACTTTCCGCAATCTTCTCCAGTCCGCTGGCGCAGGCATCGGCCACGCCATAATACGCCTTTTCCTGACCCGGCATCTTATCCCAGCCACCTTTTTTGACGAAATCATCCCGCTTCCAGGATTTGGTCTCGCTTAATTCCTTGAGCAGGGATTCATGATCCGGTTCTAGCATGAACTGGGCCACGCAGATCGCGGCCTGGGCAGCCACAACCGCATCATCGGCCCTTTCTCTGCTCGTTCCCAGGGTGGACCAGCCGCCCCAGGCAAAACCAATAATCATGGTTAAGACCGCTCCACAAATAAGTCCCCCGATGCCATACTTAATTTTTCCCTGTGTTTCTGGTTTCATTTCAAATACCTCCTTGAAGTAACCTGTTATACCTATTCGCGATGCCTAATGCCGATTTTATATCAGTTTTCCTCAAATTAACGGGTATCTGTTGAACAATCTCCCATGCTGATTCGACTTCCTTATCTTCCAAAGCGTTTTTTTCATTATTGCCGTTAATGCATTCCCAATTTCAAAGGGCAAAACATCAGGAGCAATTAAATCATAGCCTTCAGATAGTTGGATGATTTTACCTTTTTCCGATTCGCTTAAGGCAACAGCTATAAATGTATTCGTGTCAGCGACTATTTCCATATATATAGTTGTACGTATTGCGATCCTGGTTGTCAAGCCAAATTTCAGGCCGAGCCGAACGCTCAGCATCTGCGGCGGCGCGAAGCGACGTCCGCTGCATGCTGTTGGTCAACACTTAGCTCTCCTTGATTACAAATTTGATATCGTGTTATCGTATACAATAAATGTGGACAACCGATACGTCGTGCCGCAACAGCAAAATGCTGGATTGACCAAAGGGTGTAAACAGTAGTTGAAATATATTCAGTGTCCACTTATGATGTGTTCTGTAACCTGGGAACAGCTGCCAATAATTTGCTTCATTTGACAATGCTGAACATTCAAAAAAAGCTGGGTTGAGCCAGGGATCACACCCCAAGTTGAATAGAAGAAATTCAACAAGGCAAGCGGATTGACAGGGTATTCAAGAGGACTCGTTTTTGCATGAAATGCTCAGATTGTCAGTCTGAAAATACGGATACCAGAAAGTTCTGCCGGGAGTGCGGGGGCAAACTTTACCTCCTTTGTTCCGGATGCGGAGGACAGAATCTTCCCGGCGACAAATTCTGCGGCTAATGCGGCGGGAAATTGGGCCGGAAAACGTTCACCTCAGTTAAGGAACTTCCGACCGAAAAAAAGCCTGAAAGCGAGGAGCCCGCGGCCGAGCGCAAAATGGCCACGATGCTTTTCTCGGACATGTTTGGATACACGTCATTGAACGCAGTGCTGGATCCGGAAGAAGTCAAGGAGACCATGGGCCGGATGTTCGACTGCGGCTGCTGTGTCCGTGCGGTTCATGAGCAAAGGGGTCGGGTCGCCTGACCATTTTCATTCCTTGGTCTTGAGACGCAGTGCACCCAATATCCTGCGGATGCTGGATCGGTCGAATTCCTTTCGGCCCATGATGCCTGCCGGTCTGAGGATGAGTATGGTGATGAGGGCCGCGGAAAGCATGAGTGTGGTCAGTCCTAACAGACGCGGCACCTCGAACAGTCCGAAAAAAGAGAAACCTTCCTCTATAGGAGACAGGATTTCAACAAAACCGGTGATAATCGCCGCTCCGATGATAGCCCCGCTGATGCTGCCCAGGCCTCCGATGACTATCATGGTCACAACATTAAAGACTAGATGGATGCCAAAGACTTTGGGATACAGATTCAGGATCAAATGGATCCATAGGATGCCTCCCATGGCGGTGAAAAAACAACTCAGCCCAAAGGCGTAAACCTTGTATTTCAAGAGATTGATTCCTAGATGCTCGGCCAGGTCCTGGTCTTGCCCCATGACAATGAGGGCGCGGCCGAAAAAGCTTTTTCGCAAGCGAAAACAGAGGTAAATCAAAAGAATGGCGATGGACCAGACCCACCAGATATTGGTGTGAGCCGGAAACTGGCGTAAGCCCATGGGCCCGTTGGTGATTTGCGGCAGGTTCTCGACAATGGTGATGGTGATAAAATTAAATCCCAAGGTGGCCAGTAGAAAATACAACCCTTTGAGCCGCATGGCCGGCAACGCCAAGACCGTGCCAAAGGCCGCTCCAAGCAGGCCTCCTGCGAGTAAAGCCGGAAGAAATGGAGCTTGCATGTTAACCATAAAAGAGGGCAGGGCCAAATCCAGAAGATCCCGCTTGAAAGAGACCGGCAGGGTGAGGAATGCGGCCGCATACCCCCCTACGAGCATGATGCCCCCATGACCCAGTGAAAAAAGGTTGGCCCAGCCGTTGGTTAAGTTCAAGGAAACGGCCAGGATCGTGTTGATCCCAAACAGTAAAAGCAGTGTCATCCAGAAATTGGGAAGGAACTGATCCAGTAAGTAAAAGATGAAGGCCAGCCCTGGAATGACGATGAAAAACTTTGAATAGCCCATGGTGTTCTTTATTTGATGTTGGGCCGGAAGAGCCCGCTTGGTTTAAAAATGAGCAGAACAAACAAGACGATCCAAACGAAAAGCGGCCGAAGGCCGACTAGATGATCAGGAAGATAGGCCACGAACAAGGTCTCGCCGATACCGATGATGTAGCCGGCCACGATGGCTCCGGACACATTGCCGATCCCCCCTAAAACCGAAGCGATGAAAGCGTTGACCACCATGATGACTCCCATGCTGCAGCGGACCGAGCCAAACTTGATGCCCCAGAAAATTGCTGCCAGGCCTGCTAAAAATGAGGCCATGGCAAAAACAACGACGATGATCCTCTCAGTGGGCACGCCCATTGTGCCCGCAATTTCAGGATCGTATGACATGGCACGCATGGCTGCCCCTGTTTTTGTGTATTTTACAAAATAGATGACCAGACCACAGAAAAATAGGGTGAGCAGCACGATGAGGATTGTTTTTTTGAAAAGGATCAAGTTTCCCAGCAAAAGAACACCCTTGAGAAAGTCAGGCACTGGAAAGGGCTTAACCCTGTCAGTGAATAACATGATGAAAAGCGTACGGATTCCGAAAGATGCGGCCAGGGAGGTGATGAAAAGCGAGATCATGCCGGCTCCCCGCAACGGTTTGAAAGCGATCCGTTCGATAAGCAGGCCCACTACGATGCTGCCCAGCAATGCCGCCAGACAACCCAGCCAAAACGGCAGCTGCAGAAAGACCATGACCCAGAAGGCGGTTAAGGCCCCGACCATCATCACTTCACCATGGGCAAAGTTGACCAGGCCGATGATGCCGAAGGTCATGGTATACCCTGCAGCCATGAGGGCGTTGAGGCTTCCCCAGCCAAGTGAGTTGATCAACTGTTGGAGAAAGTAATCCACTGGTTTTCCTCGATGTGGCTTGTTGTTACCTGATCCCTAAGTAGATGTCGGCGATGCTTTTGTCCTGCAGGAGCTCTTCACAGCTTCCGTGCTGGATAACCTGACCATTGTCCATGACATAAGCATAGTGTGAAATCTGCAGGGCCATTTTGGCGTTTTGTTCGACAAGCAGAATTGAGACCCCGGCCTGATTGATCTCAACCAGGGTTTCGGCAATTTGCTTTACAACCATCGGAGCCAGGCCCAATGAGGGTTCATCCAAAAGGAGCAGCATGGGTTTGGAGACCAAAGCCCTTCCGATGGCCAGCATCTGCTGTTCGCCCCCGCTCATGGTGTCCGAAAGTTGATGACTCCTTTCTCCGAGCCGGGGAAAAAGGGTGTAAACCCATTGCAGGTTTTCGCGGAAGATTTTTTTGGACTTGATCCTGTTGGCGACGACGAGAAGGTTTTCATAGGCAGTCAAGTTACCGAATATTCTGCGTCCTTCAGGACTGTAGCCCACCCCCAGCCCAGCGATGCTGTGTGGTTTGAGCCCGGAGATATCACGGCCCTGGAACAGCAGTCTGCCTGCAAAAGGTGCAATCTGTCCTGTTATCGTTCTCAGGGTCGTGGTTTTGCCCACCCCATTGGCGCCGAGCAAGGTGACGATCTTTCCGGCAGGCACATCAAGGCTCACTTCTCTGATGATCGTTTTTTTTCCATACCCGGATGAAACTGTATCGAGTTGCAGAAGACTCTCGTTGCTCATACGTCACTTGTTCCAAGATAGGCTTCGACCACTTGGGCGTTGTTTCTGATTTCGCTGCCGCTCCCTTCTGCAATGAGTCTGCCTTGATTCATGACGGCAATAGTTTCGCAGAGGTTCATGATGACCTTCATGTCGTGCTCCACCAGGATGATGCTCAATTCGAACCGTTCTTTCAGTCGCAATATGGTTTCAGTCAATTCGTTTTTTTCAGTATGGGTCAATCCGGCCATGGGTTCGTCGAGAAGGAGAATTTTCGGGTTCAGGCAAAGGGTCATGGCGATGCTCACTTTGCGTTGTAATCCATAGGCCAGTTCATTGCCGTTCATGTCCATCAAGTCCTGGACACCCAGAAGGGATAGATATTCATGGGCCTTTTCCTTAAAAGCCTCTTCCTGCCTGCGGTAACGCTTTGTGTGGAAAAACAGGTCCCAGGGCTTGTAGCCATAGGACATGAAGAAGGCTGTGCGCATGGATTCCAGAACGCTGCTGTTTTCCAGCAGCTTTACAGTCTGAAACGTTCTGGCGATGCCTTTTGCGACGATTTTGTCGGGAGTCTGTCCGGTCAATTCGTTTTTTTCCAGAAAAAAGTTGCCCTTGGTCGGTTTATACAGGCCTGAAATGAGATGAAACAAGGTGCTTTTTCCTGCGCCATTGGGGCCGATGAGGCCCTTGAGCTCTCCGCGCTCAAGGGTCATGGTGAAGCCGGACACCGCTTCCAGTCCGCCGAATCTTTTCGACAATCCCTGGAGTCGAAGAATGGGGTCTTGGGCTTTGTTTCTTGGGACGCTGGCATCCACGGTAGAAGTCCTTTGTTCAGACGAAAAAAAGAGAAAACACCCTTGGCAAAGATGATCACAGCCCGGGAGCTCGACAGAGCATCCCGGGCTGGAGCGTCATGCTACTTAAAGGGCAACGTATCCATGCCGGCTGGAGTAAAGCTTTCATGAGGCTGAAAATGATGGAAAACTCGCTCCCCATTTTCAACCGCCTTCCAGATCTGTCCTTTTTTTGGCCAGCCCTCCTGGGTGTAGGAGAAGGACTGGGTCGTCCATTGAAACTTCAGATCCAAAAGGGCATCTCGGACTGCCAGCCGTTTTTCGTCCAGACCCATTTTATCCCATCCGTCGCTTCCAGTGCTCTGGATAACATGGGCAACTGATTCTGCCATGACCATGAGGGCTTCATAGCCCATGGTCCCGAAAGCACCAGGGACATCATCATGTTTTTCCTTGTAGGTCTCGACAAATTTTTGGGCCATATCCGAAAGGTTGGGCTGATCAGGATGAAAATGGGTGGAGAAGATCATGCCTTCGACAGCCTCGCCGCCAACGTCGATCAAGGCCGAGGTGTCCACTCCGTCTGTTCCGATCAGTGGAAGATCGATCCCCAGATTTCGGGCCTGTCTGGCGATGTTAGGGGCATCCTGCGGCCAGGTGGGGAGAATGATGGCCTGGATGCCTAACTTGTCGGCCTTGACTTTGAGTTTGGTCAGCTGTG
The DNA here is from genome assembly GCA_021737115.1 of Desulfohalobiaceae bacterium. Classification (GTDB taxonomy): domain Bacteria; phylum Desulfobacterota; class Desulfovibrionia; order Desulfovibrionales; family Desulfothermaceae; genus JAABTT01. The sequence goes on along the minus strand of JAIPER010000072.1, from coordinate 4,164 downwards.
CCGAATAGTCATTATCACCGGTCTGGTAACTGAGTACCATGGGCACTGGATTGTCCTTGCCGGTGAACTGCTTTGCGAAGTGGATAAAATATTCCGTCAGCTTGGTTCCGTAGGAACTGGCCACATCCTTAAAAATGGCAAAGGTATCATAGCCGAGGTCCTGGGTGACGTATTGGGCAACAGCCCGACCCTGGTCATTGTCCGGTCCTGGGGCCATGAACATGAAATCGCTGATCAGTGGAATCGTTGGAGTCGTTCCTCCGATGTCGGCATAGGGGGCCTTGACTTTTGCAAAGACCTCACCGGCGGCAGTTGCAAAAGAAATGTCGTTGCCTCCGATCCCGGCAAGGACTTTCTTGTTGTCGATCAAACGATGGGCCTTTGTGGCAAAGACAGCCGGATCAGAACCGCCGTCGACAACGACCACTTCCAGAGGGTAGCCTTCTATGCCTCCTTGCGCATTGATAAGTTCTTCAGCCACATCAATGGTGTATTGATTCTCTATCCCCATTTCTGCAGCTTCTCCGGTCAACTCAACTATTGCCCCGATCCTGACGGCTTCCTTAGCCTGGGCAGCGCCAAAGCCGAGGCCAAGCAGCAAGGCCACAACCAGACAATACAGTTTGCGTCTTTTTTTCATAACAACCTCCATTTTTTATGGTTATGTGATTGCTTTCGAACCACAGCAGAGAAAAGCTCAAAAATTCGAAGAAGACTCTGTACTGTCAAGGCGGTATAAAGCACGGGCGTTTTCCGAGAGAATCATACGGGCCACATTCATCGCGTAACTCGCGTCAAAGAGCCCGATGTCAATGAGTTCTTCAAAAAGGGCCGTGAGAGCTTCTTTGGCCATGCGCGCTCCCATCCAGTGAATCTCTGGAACGATGAATCCATCTGAACCATAGAGGATTTTCGTAAAGGGGCACATGTCGAAAATATCGCGTAGTCCCTGCTGCAGCCCCAAAGGGACAAAGGGTATCATTTCGGAAAGATCCACATAAACATTGGGATAGACCGAGGCCAGATACCCGGCCTCAAAACAGCGTGGATAGCCGCCATGCACTAAAATCACAGGGGTTTTCCGAAAGGATTCCTGGTCAAAAACCCATTTCAGGAGAGCAGGGGAGTTCTTCTGTATATCGATATTCGATTCTCCAAAAGCGGCGTGGATCTGGACAGGCATTCCCGTCTCAGAGGTTTTGCTCAGCAGGCGAAGAAAAAAATAATCCCGGAATTGTTTTTCGTCAGGTGGCACTTTGAGCAATTGCGACCGGGTAGCTGGCTGTACCTGCAAACCGGTGCGATAGCCAATAATCGTTTTGAACCCGACGATGTTTGTCTGGGCCAGGTTATCATCCAGGACCGCGTCAAAATGCTCCTCGACAAACGCCAGGTCGATTTCCCGATTCTGAAACTGCTTCCAGAGATCGTCCAGGACGCTTTCGATGCGAAACAGGTAATGTATTCGGACCGGAACCAGCCGCTCGAACTGCTCGAGATCTTGATCAGCAGGTTTATAGCCTAAATCGACCAGCATGGTTTCGAGGCTACAGTCTGAGAAGAGATCCCTGATCCAGCGGCTGTAATTTTCTTCCATACGTTCCTGTCGTTTTAAGAGCAGCGAATCCTCGGTCGCTTCGGGCAATTGAAGCAGGGACCTGAGTTCCAGCAGAAATTTCCGGAAAATCATGGTTTGCCGCAGGTCACCAGAAGGCATGTCGTTCAGTGACATGTTCAAGAGGGCGGAGATGTCGTGCTGCTTATAATCCGTGGCGAAAAGATGACAGTGCTGATCCAGCACTGGAAGAGCCGAGAGATCCAGTCTGCTTCGTGTATTGCCCATGTCGTTGCATCCCTTTTGTTTAAGAATAATGACGTCTGAGAGACTGCATCTTCAGAAGGCTTCCATATACAGGGCGGTCTCCCAGTCCGAGACATGTTCGATATATTTGTCCCAGGCGAATCGTTTGAGCTGCATGTATTCCTGCAGAAAGTCATCACCCAGGATGGTTCGATAGAGTTCGTCCGTGGCCAGTGCGTCAACAGCCTCTTTCAGGGTGGTCGGAAGCCGGGAGATATTCAATCGGTGTCGTTCTTCCGGAGTCAGTTCGTAGGGATCAGTCCAGACGGGTTCACCAGGATCTATTCGGCGGGAGATGCCGTCCATACCGGCTGCCAGGCAAGCGAACACAGCCAGGTAGGGATTGCAGGCCGGATCCGCAGGCTTGATTTCAAGATTGAAGGCGGAAGCTTCGTTTCCTTTGGGGCCGGGGCAGATCCGGATCGCTGCTTCCCGGTTGTCAATACCCCAGCAATTATAGGCAGAGGCCCAGCAGTGCGGCAAAAGGCGTTTGTAGGAGTTGACTGTCGAGGCGGTAAAGGCGCAGCAGGCAGGCATATGCTCGAGCAGGCCGCCGATAAAGTACCGGGCCGTTTGACTGAGCCCGTTTGCATCGCTTGGGTCGTAGAAGATGTTTTCCCCGTTTTGCTGCAGACTAAAATGGAGATGGGCCCCGCTCCCCGGAAAACCGGCAAAGGGCTTGGGCATGAAACTGGCAATCAAACCGTGGTTGTGGGCGACGCCCTTGACGGTTTCCCGGAAGAAGATCTGGTTGTCGGCAGTCTCCAGAGCGTGGCTATACGAATAAACGATCTCCATCTGTCCGCGGCCGTACTCAGGGTAATATTTTTCAACTGTCATTCCCTGCTTTTTCAAACTTCGAACAATATCAGCGGCCACTTCCTGCTGCTGGTTCATGCCGGAAGTGGAGAAGCAGCGGCTCTGGTCGAACGGGGCATAGTTCCCCTGCTCGTCCTTGACCAGGAGGTAGAACTCATTCTCAATAGCCACATTGGCTTCACAGTCGAGTTTTGCCAGGTATTGTTTCAGTAAGGAGCGGGGGCAGAATTGGCTGTAGCTGTGGTCATCTTTGTTGCGAAAATCACAAATGACCATTGCTGTTTTGGGAGTGTAGGGAATGACTTGAAATGATTCAGGATCCGGGAGTCCGCTGATTTCACCGGTACAGCCGAAGCGCGAAGCCGGGACCAGGTCATCGAGGACGCTGAAAAAGGGCATGGCGCTCGCAAAATTGTGTCCTTTCTGCAGATCACCTTTCAGAACATCGGCGCTTGCGGCATATCCTCGAATTACTCCGTCGTTATCGGTATACACAAAGCGAATCAGCTCAATACTTTTCTCGTTGACTATTTGCAGGATCTGTTCTGCATTCATAGCATCTACTCCTTCGATTGTAGAGAAAAAAGTAATTTCCAAATTAAATAAGCGGCATAGGCCGTTCCCTGGACAAGGATTTGTTCATCAAAATCGAATTCAGGTGAATGCAACCCGTGAGTGTAGCCGAGTTCCTGGTCGAAGCAGCCAAGGCGGAAATAGGCGCTTGGAACTTCTTGTGCGAATCGGGCAAAATCTTCAGCGCCCATAGATGGCTTCTGAATTTTCTGTACCTGATCGGCTGATAGCAACTCCTTGGCCGCGGTAAGGGCTGCTTGGGCCAAAGTGCCGGTAACAGATAGAGGCGGTTCTTCGGTCTTGAGATTCAAGACAGTGAAAACCCCAAAGGCCGACTCAATGCCTTTGAGAATATCACCGATATTGTCCAGAATCAGCTCTTTCGTCTTTTGGTTCAGGAAGCGAAAGGTCCCCTTGAGAGAAACGTTTTCCGGAATGATGTTGTACCCGCCATGGCTGTTGATTTCACTGAGAGTCAGCACAGCGGGTTCGAATGGATCCAGCCGGCGTGACAGGATTGATTGGAGTGCAACGATCAACTGGCCGGCAGCCTGGATGGGATCTATGCATTCATTGGGTTTGGACGCATGGCCGCCTTTGCCCTGGAGAGATATTTCAAAATCGCAGCAGCCGGCAGTTACCGTTCCATTGCAGATAGCAATAGAGCCGGAAGCGATCATCGGGTAAATATGAAAACCGATGATGGCTTGCACGTCCGGTTTTTTGAGAACACCCTGATCAATCATCAGCCTGGCTCCGCCCGGGGCCTCCTCACCAGGCTGGAAGATAAATTTGACACTGCCGGGTAGCTGCTCGCGCATTTTTGACAACAAGGTTGCTGTTCCGAGCACGATGGCTGTATGGCCGTCATGTGCACAGGCGTGCATGATCCGTTTGTTCTGGGAGGAAAA